>JAJXXD010000087.1 GCA_021781285.1 bacterium
ACTTTGGTTTTTTAGATACGGCTGATGTTTTTCCGGCAGGCGGCGGATATTTTAAAAAAGCGGCGGCAAGCAAGATAAGCACGGAAATAAATGTGGTTAAAATATAAAGGTACCGCGCTTTAAATTTCATGAAATATAGTAACCTTCCGAAGAGTTTTTACTAACGTTAAATAGTTAATTATCCAAACTTTAATATTATGCCATTTAAAGCCGATATTTTCAATATATTCATTTATCTTGTTAATAATTTTTATAATAGACATTTTAAAAGTTATTTACACCCTCCATTATTTTGGTTGACAATTTTTTTTACTTTTGATACAAATAATACATAATTTATCTTTAATCTTATATAAAACAAAAATACATAAAACAAAATAAGCTAATATAACACAATCAATATAGGTAACCTCTTTATAACAGGGCGTTGTTTATGTTAAAGTTATTTAAAGCCTTATTATTTTTCATCGTGTTCGGTTTTTCTTTGCCTGTTTTTGCGATGTCTCCCGTTCTTCCCACAGGAGGGGGATTTATTTATGGTTCGGGTTCCATTAATACTTCCGGCTCCTCTATGACAATAAAACAGGCTACGTCCAAGGGCATAATAAATTGGCAGGGCTTTTCCATAGGGCAGGGGGGTTTCGTATTTTTCAACAACGGTTCGGGGGCAACGCTGAACAGGGTAACCGGTCAGGGCATTTCTTCTATAGCCGGTATGCTCAAAGCCACCGGTTCCCTCTTTCTTATAAACCCGAACGGCATAGTAATAACACCTTCGGGCAAGGTTATAACCGGAGGCGATTTTGTAGCCTCCACGTTAAACATATCAGACTCGGGCTTCCTGAACGGCAACCTATCTTTTGCGGGAACAACAGGCATAGTGGACAACGAAGGTTCTGTCAGTTCTTCCGGAAGCGTGATTCTTGTGGGAACAGCGGTAATCAACTCAGGCAGTATAGACTCTCCCTACGGCGCTACTTCTTTAGTTTCAGGCACGCGCATAATCATGATTCCCGAAAGCGGTTCTGCAGACATCCTTATTTCCCCTTCTTCCGTCCCCGGCAATGTAACGAATTCCGGCGTAATAAAGGCGGTTTCGGCATACCTGTCTTCCGCAAACGGGAACGTCTATGCCCTTGCAGGCAATAACGGGGGACTCATCGAAGCAACAGGAACTAAAACTATAAACGGACAGGTCTGGCTCACCGCCCCTAACGGAACGGTATCCGTTAATTCTACCTTATCTGCACCCGAAGAGGCAGTAATAGACGGTAAGAACACTACTGTAGGTTCAAACGCCTCCATATCCGTTTCAGGCGCAGGAGATGTAAAAATAGGCTTATCACCCTTAAATTCAGAATCTGTAAATACTACAATACTATCTGGTGCGACCCTTTCCGCTGGAAAAGGTGGTCTAATAGAAACCTCGGGGGATGTTTTGAACGTTGGCAATATTAAGGTAAATGCCCCAGGCGGAGAGTGGCTTATGGATCCTTACGATTTGACGGCAGATTCTTCTGCCGCTACCTCGATAGATAATGCCCTTAACGCAAATACAAACGTAACTGAACAGACTGCTTCTTCCAACACCTCAGGTTACGGAACGCGGTCTTCCGGCTCTGGAGATATTAACGTTGACACCCCTATAGCCTGGGGTACGGCAGCATCCCTCACTCTTGACTCATCTCAGGGCATTAATATAAACAGCACGATAACTGTGACCGCAAATGGAACTTTGAACCTTAACTATAATGGTTACGGTCAGGCAAGCCGCGGTGATGGAGGAGGCATCAACTTCCCATTGGGAAGCTCGGGTTTCACCGGAAATATACAGTTTACAGGAATCTCTGGAGGAAATCCTTCAGGTTCGTTTACTATAAACGGCACTTCTTATACGCTTGTAAATGCAAATAATTTAGGCTTGGTAGGCATTACAGGCAATTACTCTCATTACGCCCTTGCAACAAACATTACCGTCCCATCCGGTTTTACTCCCATAAGCCTTGGTTTCGGGGATGACTTTAACGGTCTTGGCCATACTATAAGTGGCTTTGCATTTACGCCACCTCCAAACACTTATGATTGGAATGTAGGGCTTTTTGATTCTATAGACGGCAGTGTGGAAAACTTAGGGGTTACGAACGTAGATATTCATGGCAGCAAGGATGCAACTATCACCTCTGCCGCAGGCCTTGCTGTAATTAACTATGGAGAAGTCTTGAATTGCTACTCTACCGGCTATGTTTATGGGTGGAACGATGCAGGTGGCCTTGTTGCGGATAACTATGGAGTAGTTGTAAATTCTTACTCTACCGCCAATGTAACTGGATTTGAGGATATCGGAGGTCTTGTTGGAGTGAATGATGTAAGTTTTCAGGGTTATACCGGTATAATTCTTAATTCCTATGCTACCGGCTCCGTTTCCGGCACAGTAGTTGTTGGTGGCCTCGCAGGGGGTAATTCGAAGGATGGATTGGACTATGCCGAAATTATTGATTCCTACTCCACCGGCTCCGTTATCGGTATTCCTCGTATTATCAACGAATTAGTCTTACCAAACGGCGACACTAAGCCTATTATTGGCGTTGTTGATATAGGCGGCCTTGTGGGAGGTAATTACGGTATCATCTCCAATTCATATTGGAGCGTTCCAAAGAATAGTGTTCCAACTGTTCCAACGAATGTACCGTCCACTCCTCCAACGAATGTACCGTCCACTCCGTCCACGCCCATCTCTACGCCCATTGTCAACCCTACTACTCATTCCCATATCCCTTATAACATCGATGCCCTGAGACATAACATACATTACCCTAGTAATATCAATGTAACGAAATGCCATTGTACATTAAGCCCGAAACAAAGCCACAAGCTTGATAAGACAATTGGTAAAGAATTGAGGAGGGTGGGTAAAAAAGTTTTAAATAAGGTTGCTAAAAAACGTTTAATAAATCTTTACGAAGATGGGGGCGAAGGATTTTTATTCCCAAATCCTTTTGCTCACTAAGACAATAGTGTGATGCAATAAACGGAAACTAAAATTGGTTGAAAATTATATTCTATTTATTTTAATAAATTTAATTTAAATCTTAAAAATCTAAAATCGATGTGAAAATTTATTCCTAAACAGGTTAAGAGGATAAACCATGAAACTTAAATATTATTTAATAATTTTATTATTGCTTTTACTTCCCACGCTTGCCTTAGCTTATTCGGGACATAGCAAAACTCTCAGTGCAAAGACAGAGAAAACTTTAGGACTTGACTATTATTATGGGCGCAATGGAGAAAAGCAGAACTATTCCAAAGCAATGTACTGGATTAAGAAATCTGCGGTCCAAGGAAATGCAAGGGCTCAGGTCGATTTAGGCTACGCTTACTATCTTGGTGAGGGAGTTAAGCAGAACTATTCCAGAGCTGTTTACTGGTTTCGGAAAGCTGCGGAGCAAAAGAATGCCAATGCCCAGGTTTTATTGGGCTACGCTTACAATTTCGGTCACGGTGTTGCACAGAACTATTCCAAAGCTGTTTACTGGTTTAGAAAAGCAGCAATTCAAGGGGATGCAGGCGGTCAGGTCGATTTAGGCTACGCTTACTATTTCGGTCACGGTGTCGTACAAAACTATTCCATGGCTGCTTATTGGTTCAAGAAAGCCGCGGCCCAAGGAAATTTGAGTGGTCAATTTAGTTTAGCCAATTCTTACTACTTCGGCCACGGAGTCAAGCGGAACTATTCCAAAGCTGTTTACTGGTTCAAGAAAGCTGCAGCCCAAGGAAATGCAGGGGCTCAGGCCATTTTAGGCATAGCCTACTACCTCGGCCGCGGAGTCAAGCAGAATTATTCCAAAGCGGTTTATTGGCTCAAGAAAGCCGCGGCCCAGGGAAGTGTCGAAGCCGAGACCTTTTTAAATAAAATAAAACATAGATAAATATTAAAAAAAATCTATTTTTTCTCTAAAAGCCGACGCAGAACTTCACTTCTGAGCTGGCCTGTAGGATAAACCATGAAACTTAAATATTATTTAATCATTTTATTTCTGCTTTTAATTCCCATGCTTGTTATGGTTTATTCGGTCCACGCCAAAAACCTCGGCGCAAAGGCAGAGAAAACTATTGGCCTTAATTATTATTACGGGCGCAATGGATTTAAGCGGAACTATTCCAAAGCAGTTTACTGGTTTAGAAAGGCTGCAGAAGGGGGGAATGCCAATGCACAGTTTGTATTAGCTCGTTTTTACTATCTTGGCCAAGGAGTTAAGCAAAACTATCCCAAAGCTATTTACTGGCTTAAGAAATCCGCCGCCAAGGGAAATATTAATGCACAGCTTGATTTAGGACATATTTACTATTACGGCCATGTCGTAAAGCAGAACTATCCTGAAGCGGCATACTGGTTCAATAAAGCCGCCGCCTAGGGGAATGCTAATGCACAGTTCGTCCTGGGCGGCTTTTACTACCTTGGCCGCGGAGTTAAACAAAACTATTCCAAAGCCGTCTACTGGCTCCATAAGTCCGCAGCCCAGGGCAACAGCGAAGCTAAGAGATTTTTAAATAAAATCGAAAACAGATGAAACCAAAATATTATTTAATAATTTTATTATTGCTTTTACTTCCCACGCTTGCCTTAGCTTATTCGGGACATAGCAAAACTCTCAGTGCAAAGGCAGAGAAAACTATTGGACTTAATTATTATTATGGGCGCAATGGATTTAAGCGAAACTATTTCAAGGCTGTCTACTGGTTTAGAAAAGCGGCGGAACGGGGGAATCTCAATGCGCAGTTTGATTTAGGCTATGCCTATTATTACGGCCGCGGCGTAAAGCAGAACTATTCCAAAGCCGTTTACTGGTATAAGAAAGCTGCGGACCAGGGGAATGTTCACGGACAGACCTATTTAGCCAGTGCTTATTATCTTGGTCGGGGAGTTAAACAAAGCTATTCCAAGGCGGTTTACTGGCTTAAGAAAGCTGCGGACCAGGGGAATGCCGATGCACAGTTGGATTTAGGTATCTCTTACTACCTCGGCTATGAAGGCAAGCAAAACTATTCCAAGGCGAACTACTGGTTTCGGAAAGCTGCAGCCCGAGGGAATACAATTGCCCAGGTTAATTTAGGCAGTGCTTATTATAGTGGCCGTGGGGTTAAACAGAACTATTCCAAAGCAGTTTACTGGTTCAGAAAAGCCGCATTCCAAGGGAATACTGATGGCCAATCTCATTTATCGTCACCGAATGTATATTTAGCCAGCGCTTACTACCTCGGTCGCGGAGTCAAGCAGAACTATTCTAAGGCCGTCTATTGGTTTAGGAAAGCCGCAGCTCAAGGGAATACCGATGGACAACTTGGGTTAGGCATAGCCTACTACCTCGGCCACGGAGTCAAGCAGAATTATTCCAAAGCGGTTTATTGGCTCAAGAAAGCCGCGGCCCAGGGAAGTGTCGAAGCCAAGACTCTTTTAAATAAAATCAGACGCCGATAAAATAAAAATCGCTATGCAATACAGGCTTAATCGGTATATTCGCCAATGTCGGCATTTTAAATAGGATAACGATGCGAATAAACAGACTATTTAACAGAGTAATCATCTTAACAATACTATCTTTAGCGTTTCTTCTTCCTTCTTTTTCTTACGCTCAGGCCGGGCCGTATCTGCACGTTGCGCCGCAAAAGCCCAAGCCCGTCCCGTTTTCTCCGAAGATAACAGTTAAGTCCCGCAAAAGTTCGGCATCCAAGGAGATAGCCATTCCTTCCTTAAAAGGCATCGTATTCGTTTCTTCCGTTAAAAATTTTAAGCCCCACGGCGTTTCCAGAAGCATCCTCGGCGAAAACGGACTTTATATTAAAAAATCACTTCCGTTTCTTAGGAGCGCCGCTTTCATTAAAAATATGGAATCGAAACTAAATAAATCTCTTACCTTCGAAGGCATAAATGAAATTATTTCCGCCGTGAGGTCGTTATATAAATCTCACAACCGTCCTTTCGTGGACGCGGTAGTTCCTCCCCAGAACGTATCTTCAGGTATTCTTCAGGTGGTAGTTATGGAATACAAGATAGGCGCCATAAAAGTTAGCGGCAACAGGTGGTTTTCGAGCAGTTTTATTGTTTCCCAGCTAAATATAGGTACGGGGCAGACGCTCTCGGAAACAGACTTATCCTCAGGCATTAACTGGATTAACGAAAACCCTTTTTTGCACACGGAAGCAATACTTTCCCCGGGGAAAGTTCCAGGGAACATGAATATAAATATGCTCGCTAAGGACGTAAACCCTTTTAGAATATACGCGGGCTTTGATAATCAAGGTATTCCGTCTTTAGGCATGAACGAGTGGGACGCAGGTTTTAACTACGGGAATGTTTTCGGATTAGGACATATGCTTTCTTATCAGGCGGCGCAGAGCTTTAATGCAAGGTTTCGTTCCCAATCCTTAAGCTACGATATTCCTTTTCCGTGGCACGGCAGGCTGGAACTTTTGGGTTCTTATTCTACTGCCGTTCCATCTATAAACCCGGATTTTCAGGAAATTGGAAGAAACGCGCAGGCAAGCGCCTATTATAAACAGGAGTTTGCGGAACGCAGGTGGAAGCAGGCAACCCTTAAGCAGACGATTGGTGTTGGATACGACTTTAAAACAACCAATACCAACCTTGCATTCGGTGGAATGCAGGTTTTTCAGGGAACGGCCCAAATAGACCAGTTTCCGATATTTTATTCCCTTACGGAAAACGATTCATATGGAATTACGGTTTTTAACAACAGGTTAGTTATAAGCCCCGGGAACATGAATGCCGATAACTCGGACGCTTCCTTTAACATTATATATCCAGATACGAGAAGCAAATATATCTACGATAGCGTAAATTTATCGAGGACTGAATTTCTTCCGTATAAAACCAGTCTGGTTTCTTATGCAGATTTCCAGATCGCCACCCATAACCTTCTTTATAGCGAACAGCTTGCCGCAGGTGGTATTTACACCCTTCCGGGCTACTCTCCTGATACCGCTAACGGCTCCAGAGGCGTTATAGTAAGCGAGAAATTTAATCTTCCGCCTATAAATATAGCCCCTGTTTTTCAAGGAACGGTTCCAACTTACAGGAATATACCGCTACCGGTGTCTTTAGGGTTGTTCTGGGATTACGCCGATTTGTCCTCGGTTGATAATGCCTCAAGTATTACCGGCCTACCGAATACCGTCGTTCTTGCAAGCATCGGGACGAGCTTGCATATGGACATAGGTGCGTTAGATCTTAGGTTTGCCCTAGGCTGGAAATTAAGGCACATCCCTTACGGGGACTACGGCAAGGGGTTGTTCGAGGATATAGCGGCTACGGTCAGCTTTTAAGGGAAATGCAAAAACTTGCCGATTTTGTATTTTATCGATATTCAGGAAAACAAAATTAGGGCTGTAACGACTTCTTAACCACCTCCCAAATTATATTGCAAAATTAAGGTTTATGCATTATGCGGGCAAAAAAATAGTTTTAATATGGTATAATCAAAATAGGCGCAAAATATCAACCGCAACTATATTTAAGACTAAGGAGGCAAATAAAATGATAGACGGAAAGAGATGGAACCCCGCGAATATAAAAAAACATTCGGCAAGCGATGAATCTGACGCCTATAAAAACAGCCTGTCCTATAAAGATATGTCCGTATGCAAAAATTGCCATAATATTTACCATAACAAAAGATGGGTAAATGACGACGAGCTTTATAAATCCATCTTAAAGAAAAAAGAAGATGTAAATTATACGATTTGTCCCGCATGTTTAAAGATAAAAACAAAATTTTATAACGGGGTTGTCGAGTTAAGCGGCGGGTTTTTATTTGAACATAAAAGCGATATTTTAAATCTTATAAGCAATACCGTGGAAAAAGCGGATTATATAGACCCTTTGGAAAAAATAGAAAATATGGAAGAAAATGAAAAAGAAAAGATTATTACAATATACACCACAAGCGAAGACCTTGCTCAAAGAATCGGAAGAAACTTGGAAAGAGCTTATAAAGGCGAAGTGAATTATTCGTTTTCCGAAAGAGATTTATTGTTGAGAGTTTACTGGAAAAGGGAGGCATAAAATAAATCGAATCGTTTTTGACTTTTCCGTCAATAATGTTATAATCAAAAAGTCGATTAACAATATATTTAATAAAGGGGTTATTAAAAACAAAATTTGGGAATAACTAATAAAGCAAGGAAACGGGGGTCTGCCGCGGCAGTCAAAATGCGGGATATTTCGGGTGCGGTTAAAACAATCCCGAAAGCGCCTAAATCCCGGTTAATATCCGGCGGCAGCGAAAAAGAAGCCGGCAGCATAGAAAAGATAGAACTGGAAAACATAGACCTTTTTAATAAATTTTCCAGTCCGTCCGCTAATATAAAAGATATTATCGCAACCGAATTCGAAGTGGATATATCCGTTAGAGGCAACGTGTTACTGGTTAAAGGCAATGGAAATAACGTCAGAATTTGTGCCGGATTCATATACGACCTCCTAAATTTATATAAAACCGGCAAGGTTATAAACGATAATGATTTAATAAGATTGGCTAAGCTGAAGATTGAAAATCCGGGAGTTGACGTAGGCACGCAGATTTACCCTTCCATACTGATAACTCCAAGAAAAAAGATTATATCTCCAAGAACCGCAAATCAAAAAAAATATACCGACGCTATTTATAAAAACGATATAGTTATCGGCGTGGGGCCGGCCGGAACCGGCAAGACCTATCTTGCTATGGCATGCGCTATATCTTTATTTCAAAAGAAGCTGTTCGACAGAATAATATTAACCCGTCCCGCAGTTGAAGCGGGCGAGAAATTAGGTTTTCTTCCCGGAGATATTTCGCAGAAAATAAACCCGTATCTAAGGCCTCTTTATGATGCTCTTTACGAGATGTTCGAATTTGAAAAAGCCATAAAACTTATAGAATCGGATGTAATAGAAGTTGCTCCTATCGCATTTATGAGGGGGAGAACTCTGAATAATTCTTTTATAATATTGGATGAAGCGCAAAATGCCACAAACGAACAGATGAAGATGATGCTTACCAGAATAGGTTCGGGTTCCAAGATTGTCGTAAACGGCGATATCACCCAAACCGATCTGCCTTACGATAAGGAATCCGGACTTATAACCGCAAGTAAAATCCTGATGAACATAGCCGGTATAGAAGTAGTTAATTTTGACAGAGCGGACGTATTAAGGCATAAACTTGTTCAAAATATAATTAAAGCATATGAAACGAACGAAATTTCTCGAATTTCTAAAAAATAATACTTTAGAAATTAAAAACCGCTATTCCCCCCTTTTGGTTCTGCTTTTAATATCCGCTATATTTTTAACTTTTTTGCTTTACAACGGGGTGGAGTTTATAAAAAACAAGTATAAAGCGGGGGAGATAGCGACAAAAACCATAATAGCCAAAAAGAGTTTCAGATACGTAAACGTAAAAGCGACTAATGCCATCCTGAAAAAGAAAATCGATAAAAGTCCCGATGTTTATTTATATTATCCCGAAATTAAGGCAACCCTTTCAAGAAAGATAATGAAGGCTTTTGCTCTTGCAAGGTCTTATAAAGATGGCCATGCGCAGAACAAACAAAATATGGATATATCCGAAAATATATTTGCCGCTAAATTAGGAATTAAATTAGACAAGGCCGTTCTTAACGAGTTTTACTATTTGAATTACAATAAAAATATCGAGGCTTATATTTTAAAAATAGTTTCGAGTATTTATAAAAAGGGGGTGTTGTCCCGACCGACCGCCGATAATAAAAAGATAGAAATTAAAAATGTAATAACAAACAGGTTGAAAACTATAAATTATCCGCAAACATTTTTTACCTTAAAAAAAGAGAAAGGTTTCACTTATTATTATACTAAAAAATATCTTGGTTTCCTGCCGCCTTATATGCAGAACGATATTTACGGATTAGTTTACCGGATGATAAAGCCGGATATCGTATATTCAAAATATCTCACTATTAAAAAAATAGAGGATATTAAAAAAGAAAACGTACCGATTTATATACATATTAACGAAGGAATGCTTTTAGTGAGCGCCGGCGAACTTATAACGAAGTCGAAGGCGCTTGAATTAAATACTTATGATGCGGAATTTAAGCTAAAAAATAATATTCCGTCTCTTATAGGATTGTTTTTCGTCATAACGATGCTTTTATCGCTGTCTTATGTATTTCCTTACCGATATATAAAGAAATTCAGAAATTCCATAGATTTCAAAAATGTTGTTTTTATTATCGCTATTTTATTGTCTTCTATTTTGGTAATTAAAGCCGGAATTATTTTTTCTAAAGCCCTTTCTTTGTATTTTCCTTTCATAAATAGGAACGATATTTACTATTTAATCCCCTTTGCGTTCGGACCTATGCTCATAAGAATAATATTAAATTCCGAGGTTTCGGTCGTTTATATAGCTCTTTTTTCTATTCTGACGTCGATAATTTTTAAAAACTCTATTTTTTTTATGATATATACATTCGCAGGAAGTTTTATAGCGTCATACGAGGTCTTCGACTTTTCTTCATGGAGCCGCGTCGTTAAAGCGGGCGTTATCACCGGATTTTTAAACAGTTTTATGGTGCTGGCATTTGCGCTGATAGGGCTGAATCTTATAAATATCCAAAATATTTACAGCATTATTCTTGCATTTTTATCGGGCGTTATATCTTCTATCATGGTAATAGGGCTTATACCTTTATTTGAAAAATTATTTGATTTTACCACCGATTTTAAACTCCTCGAACTTTCCAGCTCAAATAACCCGCTATTAAGGCAATTTTCTATTGTTGCGCCCGGGACGTATCAGCATTCGATAATGACGGCCGCCCTTGCGGAATCAGCCGCCTCGTCGGTCGGAGCGAATCCGCTTTTAGCCAGAGTCGCAAGCCTCTATCACGACGTAGGAAAGATAACCAAGCCTAATTATTTTATCGAAAATATATCGAATTCGGAAAATCCGCACGACAAACTTGCCCCGACCATGAGCAGTTTAATTATTTCATCCCATGTGAAAGACGGACAGGAGCTTGCAAAAAAATATAAATTGGGCGATAAAATAGAAAACATAATCGGAGAGCATCATGGAACTTCTATGATAGGGGCATTTTATGAAAAAGCTTTCAGCGAAAATAAGGACGGACATCTTTCAAAAGATGCGTTCAGATACGGCGGCAAAAAACCCCAAACTAAGGAAGCGGGTATAATTATGCTGGCGGATTCGGTCGAGGCAATATCGAGAACGATGACCAACATTTCCCCGTCAAGACTCGAACTTATGGTCAGAAAGACTATAAATAGAATTTACAGCGACGGACAGTTGGATGAATGCGAACTGACCCTGAAAGACCTCCATTCCATAGGCGATGCTTTCGTAAAAGTTTTGAATTCCGTTTTTCACCAGAGGATACCGTATGCAGGCAAGCCCGTCGAGGAATATGACAAGAATGAAACAAATGAAATCGGTAATAAATATAGCGAATACCCAAAGAAAACTGAAAATAAATCGAAAGTCAGTCCGCTATATCGTTAAAAATTCGATAGAAAAGCTTTATTGCGGTTCTTACGAAATCGATATAATTTTTTGCTCGGAAAACTATATTAAAAAATTAAATAAGACCTACAGAAATCAAGATAAGGCTACGGACGTTTTATCTTTCGAAATAAAAGAATGGGTAGGAGATATTTTTTATATAGGAGAGATTTATATCGCGCCTTCAGCCGCAGAAAAAAATTTCATAAGATACCGGCATTTTTGGGAGAAAGCCGACTGGGTCTCTTCGGAAGGGCAGGAGCAATATGAAAATCCCAAAAATAGAGGAAAATATTACAAAAACGGGTTCGGCAAAGAACTTGCATTATTAATAATCCACGGAATTCTTCATCTTTTCGGATATGTTCATGACGAGGAGCATAAGCTGGATTTAGACGACTCCGGCTACGATAAAGACATGAAATATATGCAGAATTTTTTATATAAAGAATTATGAAATACGATAGGATATTATGAAACCTGTTCCGCAAAATCGATTGGAATCTTTTAACGCGGCTATAGAAGGCATAATATTAGCTACAAAGACCGAAAAAAATATGAGGATCCATTTCATCGTGGCGCTCCTTGCTATTTTTCTTGCGCTTTTTTTAAGGGTGCCTAAAATAGACGTTCTTCTTATATTTATTTCCGCTTTCTTCGTTCTGTTTGCCGAAACTTTGAATACGTCCATAGAATATCTGGCCGATTACGTATCTAAAGAATACTCTCCCGGAATAGAGGCGGTTAAAAATTTAGCGGCAGGCGCCGTTCTTTTATCCTCATTCGGTTCGTTCGTCGTAGGTTATATAATTTTTTCAAAATATCTGTATTATGTGATATACTATGTTTTAGACATGCTAAAAACTGCGGGTTCCGATATTTCAATAGTAGTAATCTCCATCGTTTTTGTCGGAATAATAATTATAAAGGCTATGTTTAATAAAGGAACCCCTCTGAGAGGAGGGTTCCCAAGCGGACATGCCGCCGTAGCATTTTCCATATGGCTGACGGTTTCCCTTTTAACTTTGAATCCGGTCGTTTCGCTTCTTACGTTCATACTTGCGCTTCTTATTGCATTATCCAGAATAAGCAGCGGTATTCATACTAAGATAGAGGTTTTAATCGGAAGCATTGTAGGTATTTTAATAACGGCGTTGATATTCAAACTGTTTTATTTTAGTTAAATGCAGATTGGTTAGCTGCGCTGGACTTCGTCCGCTAACGCTCGCAATGACGTAAAGGAATAATTTTATGAAAAACGAAAAACAAAAATATACGGAACTTCAAAACCTGATTGAAATCGTAAAGAAACTCCGCTCCGAAGAAGGATGTCCATGGGACAGAAAACAGACCGAAGAGACGCTGAAGCCTTATGTAATAGAAGAAGCTTATGAGGTCGTAGATGCGATAAGTTCAAATAATAAAGCGGAAATTATGGAAGAACTCGGAGACCTCCTTCTTCAAGTCGTGTTTTTATCGGATATTTATGAAGAAAGGAGAGAATTTTCCATAAAAGACGTTATTAACGCTATAAATCAAAAACTGATCAGAAGGCATCCGCATGTTTTCGATAAAGATTTTGCCTTAGAAGAAGGCGAATGTCTTGAAGACGTTATTCTTAGAAACTGGGAAAAGATTAAAGGAGAGGAAAAAAAAGAAAAATTAAAAAATATGCCCGATTTGCCGAAAAATCCTTCCGTTTACGTATCTGAAACCATGCCTTCTCTTCACAGGGCATATATGGTGCAGGAAAAGGCTAAAAGAATGGGCTTCGATTTTAAAGACGAAGGCGGCGCCTTAGATAAAGTTTATGAAGAAATTTCTGAACTTAAAAAAGAATTAAATAATAAAACCGATAAAGATAAAATTATCGAAGAATACGGAGATATTTTGTTTTCCGTCGTAAATCTCGGAAGACTTTTGGATATACATCCGTGCGGCGCTTTGAATAAATCCTCCGATAAATTTATCGAGAGATTCGGGTACATGGAAAAAAAAGCATCCGTCCCTGTTTCCAAACTTGACGCCGAAAGTCTCGATATATTATGGGAAGAAGCGAAAAAAGCGCTATGATGCACAAAATACGGCGCTCAGTTCTAATTAATTCCGCTTCCGCATGTTTGTCCGGCATACTCACCGCTTTTTTGTTTCCTAATTTCAATCTTGAATTTCTCGCCTGGTTTTCATTAGTTCCTCTTTTATACGCGGTAAATAATTCTAAAAGTTTTAAAGAATCCTTTTTATACGGTTTTTTAGCCGGTATTATTTCATATATAATCATACTGTACTGGATAGCTTACACCCTTCATACGTTCGGCGACCTTCCTTATTATATGGCTGTTTTTGTCCTTTTGCTGCTCGCTTCTTATTTAGCCGTATATTTTGCTTTATTCGCAGGTTTCAGCAGAATTTTATTAAATAATTATAAAATATCTAATATAATTTTAATTCCTTCATGCTGGGTTTTTTTTGAGTTTTTAAAGTCCAATCTTTTAACGGGGTTTCCATGGGAAAACCTTGGTTCTTCGCAGTACTTAAATCTTCCGTTTATACAGGTTTCTAATATCGTGGGAACTCCGGGACTGTCTTTCGTCATAGCGCTTATAAATTATTTAGTGTTCCATTTTATTTTTTATAAAAATAAAATTTCAAAAAAACAGGCGTTGTTCGAACTGATTTTTGTTTTATCGGTTTTTATTCTTGTAATATCATACGGTTATTATAATATTTATTCCATAGATAAGTTGCTTAAAGGAAAAAAACCGGTAAGGGTTGCCTTGATTCAGGGAAACGTCGGGATGTTTCAAAAATGGAAAATTACTAAAAAAAGGACGACGAGGATTTATCTTAACTTAACGAAGAAATCTTTAAAATACCGGCCGAAGCTGGTAATATGGCCGGAAACGGCGCTTCCTTATATTATCTCGATTTATCCTTTTTACTGGAATAAAGTTATGAATTTTTCGAAAAAAAATAAAATCGATTTAATTTTCGGAGCCATAGGCTTAAAATTATCAAACGGAAAATATCATTTTTATAACAGGGACTATATGTTCGATAAATCCGGCGGATATTCTTATTACGACAAGCATCACCTTGTGCCTTTCGGCGAATATATTCCGTTAAAACGGCAATTTCCTTTTCTGGCCCATATTTTAAAAGGCGCGGGAATTGGAAATTTCACGGCAGGCAAAAAATTCAGGATTCTAAAAAGCGGAAATTTAAAGGCAGGCTCGATGATTTGCTATGAAGCATATTTTAATTCGTTGGTGAGGAATTTTTCAAAAAAAGGCGCAAATTTTCTAATAAGCATTACGGACGATGCATGGTACGGAAGGACTTCCGCGCCATATCAGGATATGTCTATGACGGTGTTTCCGGCAGTAGAAAACGAGCGGTTTGTCGCAAGGGCGGGAAACTCCGGCATAAGCGGGATAATATCGCCGGCTGGGAAGATTTTAGGAGAAACAGATATCTTTAAAAGAACTTATCTTATAGGTTATATAAAATTAATTAATAGAAAGACATTTTTTGCATTATATGGTAATATATTTGGTTATATAATCGATGCAGTTTTTATACTGTCGATAGCATATCTTCCGCTATCCGATATTTTTAGAAAAAAGGTCTAATAAATACAGGGGGTTTTCAATGTCCATTTCGCCGGCAGATTCGGTTTTAAACGTCAGTCTTTTAGATAGAAGCTTAAAAGAGCTTGACGATAAACTGGAAAAAATACGGAGGATGCTTTGAAGTTTCTAAATTGGAAGCAAGGCTTAAAGAAATAGACGAAATTTCTTCAAAAGAAGATTTTTATAAAGATATCTCTTTTTCGAAGGAGATATTAATAGAAAAGTCAGGATTAGAAAACCGTTTGAAACCGTTTTACGGCGTATATGAAGAATTTAAAAACATTAAAGATTTATACGATATTTCTTTAGAGGAAAACGACGAAAAGA
Organism: bacterium; assembly: GCA_021781285.1. Taxonomy (GTDB): domain Bacteria; phylum SZUA-79; class SZUA-79; order Acidulodesulfobacterales; family Acidulodesulfobacteraceae; genus Acidulodesulfobacterium_A. The sequence continues at coordinate 15,524 of JAJXXD010000087.1, forward strand.
TGCTTTCGGATATTTCGGAAAGCGTCAAGTCTTTAGAGAAGGCGGTTCTTAGTTTAGAGATGGATATGACGCTTTCGGGAAAAGACGATAAGCTCAATGCTATCGTGGAAATCCATGCGGGTTCCGGCGGAACCGAGTCTATGGATTTTGCGAATATGCTCTTAAGGATGTATTTAAGATGGGCGGAGAGAAAGAAGTTTAAAACCGCAATAATGGAATTTAACGCCGGCGAAGAGGCGGGCGTCAAAAGCGTCACATTTGTAGTGTACGGAAAATATGCATACGGCTATCTTAAAGCGGAAAGCGGGGTGCACAGGCTCGTAAGAATTTCGCCTTTCGATGCAAATAAAAGGAGGCATACTTCTTTCGCCTCGGTTTTTGTTTATCCGGAAATCGACGATTCTATCGACGTAGTTATAGACGAAAAGGACGTAAAGACGGATACTTACCGTTCAAGCGGGGCCGGCGGACAGCATGTCAATACGACCGATTCCGCGGTCCGGCTAACCCACATTCCGACAGGAATAGTCGTCGCCTGCCAGAACGAAAGGTCTCAGCATAAAAATAAGGAAACAGCGTATAAACTTTTAAGAGCAAGATTATACGATTATTATAAAAAGAAAAGAGAAGAAGAAGAAGATAAAATAAATAAGACTAAAAAAGAAATATCATGGGGTTCGCAGATAAGGTCTTATACGCTTAATCCCAACCGCGTTATAAAGGACCATAGAACCGGCGTTACTATTTACGACGACAGAAGCGTTTTCGACGGCGACATTGACGAGTTTATCAGCGCATACCTGCTGGGCGTTAAAAATAAAGAATAAGGAGGGGAAATCTTGGAGCAGGAATTAAATATCATAGAAAATAACCGTTTGGATAAGTTAAAAAAATTAAAAGAAAGCGGAATCAACCCTTTTTCAAACGATTTTGAAAAAAAAGAAAATATAAAAGATATCGTCGAAAAATACGGCGGCAAAGATAAAGACTTTTTTGAAAATAATAGGGCGGATGTTGAAACCGCAGGCAGAATTATTATTATAAGAAGCTTCGGCAAGGCATCTTTTTTCAGGCTCAGAGACGGCTTCGGCGAGATTCAGTGCTATATTCAAAAAGATGCGGTCGAAGAAAAAGATTTCGAACTATTCGGCGAATATACAGATATAGGAGATATATGCGCGGTAAGGGGCCACCTTTTTAGAACCAGAACGGACGAATTAACTATAAAGATAGAACATATAGAAATTCTGACTAAATCGATCCTTCCTCTGCCGGAGAAATGGCACGGGCTTAAAGATATAGAAGCCCGTTTCCGAAAAAGATACGTAGATTTGATAGCAAGCGGAGAGGTCAGGGAAATTTTTAGAAAAAGAGCCGAAACCATAAATTTTATCCGGTCTTTTTTAAATTCATACGATTTCTTGGAGGTCGAAACACCGGTTATGC
>JAJXXD010000129.1 GCA_021781285.1 bacterium
AAAATAAAATACTTTCACTTCTTAAAAACATCCGCTTAAACGGCTTTAATTCAAAAGATATTGAAATAATAGATGCCGAAAACGATGCAAATGCCGCCTATATCGCCGTTAAACTTGCATCAGAGAAAAAAATAGATATAATAATAAAAGGGCATATTCATACGGATGTATTAATGCACCAGCTTCTCCATGCTGAAAACGGTTTAAGAACCAACAGGTTTGTTTCGCATATATTTTTGATGGAAATCAAAACCTATAAAAAATTAATATCCATAACCGATGCCGCAATTAACATTAATCCGGATATTACGCAAAAAGCCCAAATACTTCAAAATGCGATAGACGTATGCATAATGCTCGGCATCAAGCGGCCTAAAGCCGCTATATTATCCGCCGTAGAAACGGTAAATCCTAAAATAATTTCGACTTTAGATGCCGCAGTTATTTCTAAAATGGCGGAAAGAGGACAAATTACCGGAGGGATAGTGGACGGCCCGCTTGCATTCGATAACGTAATCTCAAAAAAAGCGGCGGTTGAAAAAGGAATACAAAGCGAGGTATCCGGAGATGCCGATATAATCGTAGTGCCTAATATAGAATCCGGCAATATACTGTTTAAAGACCTGGAATATCTGGCAGGGGCGAAAGTCGCAGGGGTCGTCGTCGGACTTAAAATTCCGGTCGTGCTTACTTCAAGGTCGGATAACGTCGAGGCAAGATTATATTCCGCCGCATTTGCGTCTATCGTTTCGGAGAATTATTCTAAATTTTTAGAGTACAAAGCCGGATTATAAAAAAACTTAAACCTTACTAATTATGCCTAAAGGAATAGACGATTTTATTAAAATGAAACTAAACGGCGAAAAAATCGCAATGATAACCGCCTACGATTTTGTTCAGGCTGGTATTGCGGGAGAAGCCGGCGTCGATATAGTTCTGGTCGGAGATTCTCTTGCGACTACCGTTCAGGGGAAAGATAATACTATAAGCGCTACCTTGGAAGAAATGATTTATCATGCAAAAATCGTTAAGAATGCTTTAAAAGACGTGTTTACCGCATGCGATATGCCTTTTATGTCTTATCAGGTAAATGCGGAACAGGCTTTAATGAATGCAGGCAGAATACTCAAAGAAAGCGGAGTCAACGCCGTTAAAACCGAGGGAGGAAAAGTTATCGCCGGTACCGTTAAAAGGCTGGTTGAGAACGGTATTCCCGTAATCGGGCATATAGGGCTTATGCCTCAATTTATTAACGTACTTGGCGGATATAAGGTTCAGGGCAAAATAGAACCGCAGATAGAAAAGCTTGTTGACGACGCTAAAGCCTTGGAGGATGCGGGCGCATTTATGATAGTATTAGAAGCAATGCCCGAAGAAGCGGCGTTAAGCGTTCAGAATAATATAAAAATTCCCACAATCGGCATAGGCGCGGGGAGGTTTACCGACGGTCAGGTTTTGGTATTTTACGATGCCGTCGGAATGTTGGCTCAAAAGCCGCCTAAATTCGTCAAGAAGTTTGTAGATTCCCGTTCTATGCTAATCGACGGATTAAAAACATACAAAGAAGAAGTTAAAAGCGGAGCGTTTCCGGCTGAAGAAAACATATACAAATAAGAGGAAGGGGGCAAATAAATGGAATTAACAGAATGTATTATGAATCGTTCTTCTAAAAGGGATTTTAAAAACATACCCGTACCTAAAGATTTGCTCATTAAATTAATCGAAACTTCTTCTCATGCCCCATCGTGGGCTAATTCTCAACCTTGGAAAGTTGCGGTTTCGACCGGAAAAACATCCGAGTTTATCAAAGGAAAAATTTATAAACTGGCGAGGGACGGCAGTCAAGGAAACCCTGATTTTCCTTTTCCGGAATTCTGGCCGGAGGAGCAGTCTAAAAATATTTTCGAAACGGGAAAGCATAGATATGAATTTCTCGGCATTTCAAGGGACGACGAAGAGAAAAGGAGAGAAATATCGCTGAATAATTATCTTTTTTTTGGTTCGGAAACCGCAATTTTCGTATATATGAACGAGAAATTGGGGCACTGGTCCACTCTGGATTGCGGAATGTTTGTTCAAAATATTCTTTTGACCGCTCACGATCTTGGATTGGGCGCTTGTCCGCAGGCTTATTTAGTCAGATATCCGGATATTTTAAGAGAAGCTTTTAATCTCGGAAACAGCGAAAAATTTCTTTTAGGCATTACGATAGGATATTATAAAAAGGAAAGTCCTATAAATAATATAAAAACGACAAGAACCGCGGTGGATAATATATTAAGATTTTATGAATAATTATATTTATAACTTGGGAGGTATCTATGAATTACATTTCTTATTTTAAAATTAAAGGAACCTTAAAAAATGATTCGAAATACCCTGCGCTTTCCCTTATCGCATTTATTTTAAAAATTATCGCCATAATTTATCTTGTAGTGGGTTTAATCGGCACTTTAATTATGTCGTTTGTATGGGCGGACGAGGCGGGAAAAATGGCGGAAATGTTCGGGGCGGGCAGATTTAATTTCGGGTCTGCGCTTTCGTCGTTTTTCTTCTCTTTGTTCGGCGGTATTATAGTGACGATATTGGTATTTTTATTGATATGGGCTTATGCCGAACTTATTTCAGTTCTTATGGATATAGAGAGCAATACGTCGCAAAAATAGGGCAACGCTGTTTATTAAATTTAATTATAATATAATCGTGGTGCCCCCGACCGGAATCGAACCGATGACCAAAGGTTTAGGAAACCTCTGCTCTATCCTACTGAGCTACGGGGGCAGGTAAAAAAGCGAATGATGCAAAGCGGCAAAAAATGATTATTTAATTTGCGTTATGCCGAACTATTATATATAATTAATAATATAAAATCAATTATAAAGTAAGTAATAACAAGCACGCTAACGATATAACCGCCTTAACCTCGATTTTTGCCATATTGCAAATCTATAAGCGCCCATAGCTCAGCTGGATAGAGCGTCAGACTACGAATCTGCAGGCCGGGGGTTCGACTCCCTCTGGGCGCACCACTATAAACCGCAGTAAATAAGCCGTTCTGTTAATTTTCTTCTTGACGCCGATATGAATTAAAATGTAAAATTATGTATGAAAATGAGGCAAAATGTAAAAATTTTCCTACCTATTTACTACTGTAACGAGGTGAAAAATGGCTTCGATATACCGCAAGAAAGATAACGATGTCTGGTATTACTGTATAACACATGAAGGGAAGAAATACCAAGGAACCACTAAAACTACTGATAAGCAGTCCGCAAAATTAATCGCAGAGGCAAAACAAACCGATATAGCAAGGGAAAAGAACGATCTGCCCGCTTTAAAAAAGACGGTAGTAAACTTTACTACCGCATGGGAAAAATATATTAAGAGCCTTCCTAACGGCAAGGAAACTATTAGAAATAAACTATTAGCCTATACCCATTTTAAGCCGCTCTGGAACAGGAATATAGCCGAAATAACAATCCAGGATATAGAGCATTATCAACTGCAAAGAAAATTAGAAGTGATAGAAATGCCGAAAAATGCGGGAAAGCGGGAGCAGGATATAAATTTCAGGTGGGTAAATCTTGAAATAGCCACATTACGGCATTTTTTTAATTACTGTATTAAGAGTGGATATGCCGAAAAAAATCCCGCGGCAGGAATTAAAAAACTTAACGAACTTTCCCGTCTAAAAACCTTATCCGACGATGACATCCAAAAGCTCGTCGCAGGAGCGACTAATAAACTAACCCGGGATTTAATTACTTTTTTAATCTATACCGGCTGTCGGAAAGGGGAAGCCTTAAATCTTAAATGGGACGACGTCGATTTAAAGAACGGAATTATCGCTATAAAAGGAACCAAGACGAAGTATGATAGATACATTCCGATTTCGGAAGCCCTGAGAGGCGTTTTAGAGAGGATTGAAAGGAACCAAGATAGTTTCTACGTATTTAATAACAACGGGGCTAAAATTGGTGATTTTAAACGTTCATTCCATACCGCCTGCCGAAATGCCGGATTAAAAGACTTACGTATCCACGACCTAAGGCACGTATTCGCAAGCAAAATGGTTATGAACGGCACGAGCCTGTATATCACGGGGGAACTTCTGGGACACAGGACGACGCAGATGACGAAGAGGTATTCTCATTTGGTTCCGGATACGTTAAAGAAAGCCGTGGATGAGGTCTGGGGAAAAGAAAGATAAACTTATCTTAATAATATTAAGATACCAGAATGGAATCTCAATATTATTAAGAAACTTCAAGGTCACAAATTGTGATCTTAAATCGGAGGACTTTATGAGCCAGGTATTAAAGCTTGAAACCGTCCAGGACAAGATAATAGACGTCCGGAGAGAAAAAGTTATCTTAGACAGTGATGTTGCCATGCTATACGGCGTTGAAACAAGGGAAATTAATCAGGCTGTCAAAAATAATCCTGAAAAGTTTCCGGTAAATTATATCTTTGAACTTACCAAAAACGAATGGAATGGATTGAAATCAAAATTTTTGACTTCAATAAAAGGCGGTAAAGTAAAGCTCCCGACCGCCTTTACCGAAAAAGGCCTCTATATGCTAGCCACCATAATCAAAAGCCCTAAGGCGGTCCAGACCACCCTGGATATCATAGAGACTTACGCTAAAATTAGAGACCTTTCCATGAGCATATCGAGGCTGCCGGCCGCCGATAAAGCCGAGCAGAAAACTATAATGGAAAAGACCGCTAATGTTCTTGGAGATATCCTCGACGGTGCCCTGGAGACGACCGGCAGCGAAACCACCCTCGAACTTAACCTTGCCGTCATAAAGGTAAAACACACGGTTAAGAAGGGAAGGAAATAGGTGGGGGAATTTCAGGGGTATCACAATTTGTGACATCCTCCGGAAGCTCGTTGAAATTCCCTAAAACCATAACGGCGTTTACCGGGCAGGAGGCCGTGTCTTTCAGTGGTTTTTGCAAAAATAATATATATATTTAAAAACCGCTATCAACCTTGAAATAAGCATTATTTGAAGACATAGAAATGCCGGGACATTTTATTTTAGCATTAAAATAATAAGGGTACTGTCAACTTTTTTGTGTAAATTTCTTATAAAAAGGCAAATTAGGCTGCACCTTCCCAACAATGTTATGCGTCCAAGCCGCTTCCATTCTTATAGATATAAATGCCAGTAGATTATAAGAGCTGTTTTCTCCTGCAAGTATTTCCATAGATTTAGTCCTTCTTTTACATATTCTTCTGCTGAAAAAGGCATGCCTTTTCAAAACACGTAGAAGAATATATTTTATTCAGCCTTTCTATTATGTTTGTGGTCATTAAGGATATCCGGTCTTCCTCGGATACTCCGGCAGACACAAAAGCCAAAGGCTTTTGTGTCTGCCGGAGTGTTAAAGAATGTCAATGAGGAATCTATTGAATTAGACAATGATTTAAAGGCAGACGATATAAACGCATGCCGTTTATGACATTATCGTATTTATTCTTAAATTCCTTAAAAAATTCCATTGCTTTATCTTTTGACGAGGCATAGAATATTGACCTTAAATCGTCGGCAACTTCTTTTTTGTGCTTTAAAGGCACTTTCGAAATGACCACTCCGGCATACATAAAGCCGTTGGCCTTTATAAACATCTGCCTTCGTATTTGCAACGTGAACCTGACACCTTTGAACCTCGGCGTTGTAAAATTCTTCTTTAAATACCTTTTCTAATCCGGCAAGCCCGTCCATTATGCTAAAGTCTTACGGAAGAGCCGTTTAATCCCCTTCTTTTAAGGTCTTTAAAGAACTGCCGCCATGAAGAGGCGGATTCCTTATCCCCGGACTGAAATCCTAAGACCGAGCGGCAGCCGTTAATATCCACGCCTATGACGACGAGCACGGGAACAGTCTGTATTTTCTTAATTCGCATGGAAAAATTAACACCATCTAAATAGATATATTTTATATTCTCTGCGGATAAGTCTCTGTTTCTCCATTTTTCAACGGCAGAGATTAATTCTTTGTTGGCGTTAGAACACTCCGGCAGGCACAAAGACTCTATCTTTGTAAACGCCTGCCTCCGTATCTGCGGCGATAACCTTCTTCCTATAAGCTTATTAGATAAAAGGGATAAGATATCTTTGCCTGCAAGATTGTTAACGCATGCCGTTAACGCAGGCAAAGATGGGGTGGATATACCGGTTAGATACATTACGTCAAATCTTCTTTAATGCACTCCGGCAGGCATAAAGGCTTCGCCTTTATAATCGCCTGCTTGCGTATTTCGTATCTTTGAAAGCGGGGAAGGGCTTTAGGTTTATAGGTTCCCTTCCTATCCCTTGGAACGGTAATATTAGTATCCCCGACGGATTTCATACAGAATCTGCGGTTATAAGAACCGTTGCGGTAGTTGGGGTCGTCTTCGGCAGAGCGTTCGTATCTATCTCTTTTGAGATGGTCTTTAAGCTCAAGGTCTAAAAGACCGGAGATGTACACTGCGGCAGACATAAAGACTTCGCCTTTATAAACGTCTGCCTCCGTATCAATTGTTTCCTTTACGTCTTTTCTAACTAAATCGAACATTTTAGACCATAAATGACATGCATTTATATCTGTTGAATTTCTTTGAATAAAGTCGTAATTTCTGATACACTTAGAATTAACTTCATTGGCCGTAAAAGGCATGCTTTTACATCTCCTTTAATTTAAAAGTTATTTTCGTCAATAACTATTTTATAGGAGGTACGCCTTTTTTGCCACTTAGAATTTACACAATATATTTTACACTATCTAAAAGCCCGGTGCGAAATATTAGGCTTAAGCAGAACGTCTTTGTATTACGCCCCTGGGCAAATTTAGTTTTATTTTATATCTTTAAAATCTTTATTTATGAAAAATCCATTATGAGTTTTATTAAAAAAACACTATATATAAGCCTTATGCTTGGTTTATTGCTTGCTGGCTGCACTTCTTATACACCAATGCCTTTAAATAAGAAAAATTTAAATAAAGCTTCCTCGTTTATTAGTCTTAAAAAAGATCCTGCGTTGTATTACAAAGTGGTTTATCGCAAACCCCTTAATCTTGATGAACTTGCAAAAGTAGCCGTATTAAATAATAAAGCCCTTAAGGTTTACAGGGATTCGGCAGGAATAGCTAACGCGCAGATATTAAAAGCACGCACTATTCCTAATCCGCGTTTATCTCTTGATGCAGCCCGCCCTATTATGGGAAATATTGCGGGTGCATATGATCCTTACGATATTATTCCATCCGTCAATATCGGTTTTCTTTTTAGCAGAAACGCCAATATTAAAGGCGCCGAGTTACACGCTGAAGCGATGCATTTAGAAATTGCCTATAAAGAATGGCTGACGGCCGAACGAGCAAAATTGGATGCCGTAAGGCTTTTATTTTTGCAGGACGTTATAAAAAATTATAATGACGAATTATATAGTTATAAAAATAGTTACATGCTTATAAAACTGTTATTCAACAAAGGTTTAGCCACTTTAACCGAACTAGATACGGCAAGGGCAAATCTTCAGAAGGCAGAGACCAACCTGCTAAATATTAATAAGAGCATAAAAGATACGAGAGTCAAACTTAATATTCTTTTAGGATTGCCGCCTTCATATAAACTTAGCGTAAGCAATATTAAATTTAAGATAGTTATCCCGTCCGAACTTAAAATAGATAAAGATATACAATACAGATTGGACTTAGAAGCCTTTAAGATAGCTTATAAAGCACAGGAAGAGCGTTTAAGGGTAGCTATATTATCTCAGTTTCCAAAAATTTCCGTCAGCGTTCCTTTTAGTAGCGATAATGCGAATATTCAAACTATAGGTCTCGGCGTAAGTTTATCTATTCCTTTATTTAATAGAAACCAGGCAGGTATTGCAAAAGAAACAGCCACGAGAAAACAAATGTTCGACGATTATATCAACAGACTTCAAACTGCAAAATCCAATATTAACGCAATATTATATAACATAAATAACCTTAAGCGCCAAATTGCTTTAACCGGTAAACAAATAAAAAATCTAGAAATATCGTTTAAATCGTATAAAAAAGAATTCAAATCGAGAGAAATTGGAGTATTTGAATTTTATACCCTTAAAAATAATTTGCTAAATGAGCGGATAAAACTTTTAACTTTAATGGAAAGTTTTTATAATTCGATCGTATCGCTTGAAGTAGTTTCCGGAAAGACTATTATTAAATCTTAATAAGGGTAACCATGAAAAAATCTGCAATAATCGTATTTTTAATTATATTAATAGCAGTTTATTTTGTTTTTAAAGAATTTTTTTATAAGAATACAAATAGTAATCATATACCGCCATTGGCAGCACCGGTTACGGTTACAAAGGCTGCTTACGGCAAATTAAGGAAAAAGGTCGTTATATATGGAAAAGTTATAGCTAATGTAAACGGGATTAAAAATATAATTCTAAGTTTTGATTCCATTATTAATGATGTATATGTTGCTACCGGCCAAAATGTTAATAGGGGACAATTGCTTATGAATGTATCCCCGACTAAATATGCGGAAATGCGTTTGCGACAGGCTCAAAATTCATTAAAAACAGCAAAAAGGAATCTTTATTTTGTAAAACAACGATATAACGTTAGAATAGCTACAAAACAGGATCTCTTGAATGCAAGAAATGCTTATAGTAATGCCCTGATACAATATTCTATTCTTAAAAAATCATTAAAACCCTATGTTTTTTCTCCTATAAATGGAGTCGTAAATAAAATATTTTATATAAAAGGCAGCAGTGCGCCTGCTCAGAGCCCTATTATTCAAGTAATAAACAAACATGGATTAATTATAAGATGCGGAATAGAAATGGAATATCTGAAATATATTCATCAAGGTCTTATTGTGCATATTTCGATTATCGGGAACGCTAAAAAGCAAATATCGGGAAAAATAATTAAAATAGCCGGCATAGTTAATCCCAATACTAATTTAGTTAATGTTTATATTAAACCTATTTATTCGAAAACTCCTTTGTTATTCGGCAATCTTGTTAAGGTAATAATATATGCAAATGAAAGAAAGGGCATTTTGGTTCCGGAGCAATCCGTTTTGCGGAAAGGCGACAAATATTTTATATATGTAATTAAAAAGAATATTGCCTATAAACGCTATGTTCAGGTCTTGCTAAAGACAGATATATATGACCTGATAAAAGGAAATATTGGACGGGGCGATTTAGTAGCCAGCCTCGGAAATTATGAACTAAAACAAGGAATGATGGTAATAATTAATAATAGGAAAAATTAAATGAATTTAACTAAAATTATATTCAAAAAACGAAAAGCCGTAATATTTTTATTGATTGCATTATCTATAAGCGGCCTTTTCGGAATGTTCCTATCCCCGGTTGCCCTATTCCCAAATATAAATTTCCCGCGGATAAGAGTTACTATAAATTCGGTTAACCGGCCTACAAGTACGATGTCCGTGATAATAACAAGACCCGTGGAAGAGGCTCTCAGAACTATACCAGGAGTAAAAGATATCCGTTCCACCACAAGCCAGGGAAGTGCAGATATAATCTTGGGTTTTGGATGGGGCAACAATATGAATATAGAACTTCTCAATGTGGAATCAGCTCTAAATAAGATATTGCCTAATCTTCCTAAGGGAACTTCGTTTAATGCGATACGTATGTATCCAGCTATGTATCCCGTTATTGCATATAGCTTCACTTCTAAAAAAGAATCTTTAGTTCAATTAAGAAATATCGTTGAGTATAAATTGAAGCCGCTGCTTTTAAGCGTAAAAGGCGTATCCGACATACAAGTTGAGGGGGGGGAGAGAGCTGAATATCATGTTATCGTAAATCCACGAAAACTATTCTTATATAAAATTACTATTAAGGATGTGATAAAGACGTTATCTAATACTAATGTTTTTGCGTCGGTAGGCAAACTCAATTATAAATATAAGTTAAATCTTATAACATCGGATACCAGGCTTCACAATATAAGTTCGATAGAACACACTATTATTAAAACCGGTAAAAACGGTGTAGTCCAGATAGAGGATATTGCGTCCGTGACAAAAAACATAGTTCCTCAATGGACTATCGTAACCGCCGACGGAAAAAATGCTGTTCTATTGCAGGTATTGCAGGAGCCTAACGCAAACACTATAAAAATAAACAAGGAAATTGAAACAAAGATGAGCATTTTTCAAAAAAAATTACCGAACTATATAAAAATTGCAAAATGGTACGATCAGAGCAAGTTGATAGTTGCATCTACCGATAGTTTGCGCGATGCGATAATAATAGGTATTATTTTGGCTATGTTTATTTCAATAATTTTTCTAAGAAATGTTAGGGTAATTTTAATCATCATAGCATTACTGCCCTCGGTCCTGCTTTCCACCATTTTAGTTTTATATGTTTTTCATATGGGGTTAAATATAATGACCCTGGGAGGGATTGCCGCGGCTGTGGGTCTTATTATAGACGATATAATAGTAATGATAGAAAATATTATGAGGTATATAGAAACTCGGAAAACTCAGTCTATTCTGGAAAGAGTTAATTTTGCTTCTAGTAATTTTCTTAAACCCCTTTTAGGCTCGTCTCTCTCGACTACTATTATTTTCCTGCCTTTTGTTTTTATTTCTGGTATAACCGGAGCATTTTTTAAATCCCTTTCGCTCACTATAGCCGTAAGCCTTGCAAGCTCTTTTTTGATTACATTATTTGCGGTTCCGATATTTGCGGCAAGACTTTTAAGCGAAAAAGATGCCAATCCAAAAACTGGATTTTTAATGAGCAATTTACATAAAATGTATAAGAATATAATGCATTTTTCTTTTAGGAGAAAAATATTTGTTTATGCTTCTATAATTTTATTAATAGCCGCAGGACTCTTAAGCTATAAATATTTGAGCAGCGGGTTTATGCCAATAATGGACGAGGGCGGCTTTATTTTGGATTATTATACGCCGCCGGGAACATCTTTAAGGGAAACAAACAGGGTATTAACCCAGGTTCAAGATATTATCAAAAAAGAACCGTACGTGAAAACATATACAAGGAGAACCGGGCTCCAGCTAGGCGGCGGTTTAACGGAGCCAAATACGGGAGATTTTTTTGTTAGCCTAAAACCTTTTCCTAGACCCCCTATACAAGATATAATTAATAATATTAGAAAGAAAGTTATGGCTAAAGTGCCTGGGATTCATGTAGAGACAGCACAGTTAGTCGAAGATATGATAGGAGATTTAATAGGTACGCCGCAACCGATAGAAATAAAAATATACTCGGATAACGGAAATCTTTTATATCGCCTTGCGCCGAAGATTGCCGCCCTTATAAACAAGATCCCGGGAGTTATTGAAGTTAAAAGCGGGCTGGTGTATTCCGGTCAAGGCGTAAATATTAAAATAGACCGCGTAAAAGCCGCATTAGAAGGAATAACTCCATCGGACGCAACAAACGAGTTATCAAGCTATTTATACGGAACCGTTGCTACCGAGATAATTAAAAGCCCAAAAATAGTAGGCGTTAGGGTTTGGACACCGGTTTCTTTTAGAACCGATATTGCCGATATAAAAAATATTCCGATATATTCGAATAACGGCAATGTCTTTCCTTTAAAGAGAATTTCCAAAATCTCCGTTATAAATGGAGAGCCGGAGATAGTTCACGACAACCTTAAACGTATGATAGCGATTACGGCAAGGATAAAAGGTGCTAATCTCGGCAAAATAATGCAAAAAGTAAAATCTAAAATTAAATATTCGGGCATTCTTAACCATAAAGACGTGTATTATAATTTTGGCGGATTATTTAAGCAGCAGCAAAAATCTTTTCTGTATCTTACTTTGGCATTAGCGTCGGCTATTATTCTTGTTTTTATAGTGCTTTTGTTTTTATATGAAAAATTTTTTATATCCATCGGTATATTATTTAGTTCGCTGCTCGGTTTATTTGCCGACCTAACAGGTTTATTTATAACCCATACGCAATTAAATATTATCTCTATGATGGGTATAATAATAACGGTAGGAATAAATACCGAAATGGCTATATTTTATTTTTCGGAATATTTTCAAACAATAGAAAACAGGAATATATTATACTCTTTAAAAAGTTCCGGTAAAAACCGTTTAAGGCCTATTATAATGTCGTCCCTTATTGCTATTTTTGCACTTTTGCCTATCGCTCTTAATATCGGCAACGGTTCGGCTATGCTTCAGCCGCTTGCCGTAGCCATAATATCCGGCCTTGTTATGCAGCCTTTTATCGTATTAATTATTTTGCCGGTTATTATAGCGGGTATTATAAGATTAACGGAAAACAAAAATGCAAGTAACGAATGAAAAACAAAAATGGTTAAACGGCAATGTTCTTTTTATATCTCTATCGGCATTTTTCGCCGATCTCGGTTATCAGGCCGTTTTAGTGACGTTTCCAATTTTTTTAGTTTTAGACCTGCATAGTTCCGTCATATATTTTGGAATCGCTTCCGCCATAAGCTACGGGATAGGTTCTTTTTTCGGTTATTTTGGCGGAAGGGCGGGAGATAAATTCGGCCACAAAAAAATTGCGATTATCGGCAATCTTTTTATACCTCTGCTTTCTTTTACCGGCTTCAGCATTTATCCGTTAGAAGCGGTAGTTTTGTTTTCGACGGGATGGTGGGCAAGGAATTTCAGGTCTCCTTCGAGAAGGGTTTTGCTTTCACGATCCGTTCTAAAAGAATTTTACGGAAGAGCTTTTGGTTTTTTACATGCCCTTGATCAAGGAGGGGGGTTCTTTGCGGGTATTTATACTTTAATTTTATTCATCTTTCACGTTCCTCTAAAATATATTTTATTAATAACTTTTGGACCCTTATTAATCTCGACTGTTTTTTTGATATTAATTTCAAAGGAAAAATTAATAAATAATCCCGCCGACGGCGCAAATAGGAATATAAACGATAATACAAGCAATAATCCCGAAAATTCTAAGAAAGATATCGATATTAATACGTATGCCGCTGATAGTGCAAATAATAGCAAGGGTTTGAATGAGAAAAATATCGATTTTAACGAAAATTTATTTAAAAGGATTTTAATTGCAACTTCATTATACGGTTTTAGCTCTTTTAGTTTTGGATTTCCTATCTTAACTATAGCAGAAACATCTAAAAATGATGTTTTAGCTATTTTTTCATACGTGTTATTTTTTATTTGTACGGCGCTGACAGGTTTAGTTGCAGGGAAAACAATATCTAAAACCGTTAAGAAACTGGGATTTGGTTATTTTCTTACTTTTGCAGGTTCTCTGGGCATGGCATTAATATTTACATTTTCCTTAAATCCTCTATTTTATTATGTCTGTGTTGCTGTTCTCGGAATATCGTTAGGCATTATAGAAACTATAGAACCGACCTCTATCAGCTTGATTGTCAAAAACGATAAGATAGGCAGGGGGATGGGGTTGCTCACCGCCGCAAGAAGCCTTGGGTTATTTGGCGGGAATATTCTTATGGGTCTCCTTTATAATGTCGGGGCTAATTATTCATATTTATATGCGGCAATATTAAGTTTAATTGCTTCTTTAATTATTTTTTCATCGAAATATTCGAATGGCGGTAATCCAGCGGTTTGAATCAATGTGCAGAATAATTAAACTAAAAATTATCGTATAGAGATAAAAATAATAAGTATAATACCCCAAAAAATTTAGACATCGCCGAATTATAAGGCATATAAACTTATTTTTATCAATTATTAACTTAAATATTTAATTTTTTGCAATTTAATTGCAAAAAATGATATAATTAAATATATATTTAATGAAATTGATGTTATTAATTTGAAATACCCCCGAAAAACGAACGAAACAGGGTTTATTTCCCTCCAAGGTAAACTTTTGTTATATAATCCCTGTTATGCCCAAGTTCTTGAGAAACCGCCGTTTTAGCTTCTTTTTCGGTACTCCCAGACGATATGAGTTCGGCATATCTTTCCTGAGCTTCGGAGTGCCTGACTGCGTGCATGTTGAACCCTGCGTTCTTTATGGAATTTCCCAGATGGTTCATTTCCTGCTTTAGATCCCTGCTTTTATTATAATCGCTACTAATTGCGAATTTTTTTAGTTCTGCAAATTCTCTAACCTTTTCCTGCGAAAGTTTTATCTCTCTCGGTCTACCGTTTTTACACCACGACCCTTTAAGGATTAATTTATTATCTTTAACGATGTCGTATCCTTTCGCCAGGGCAAGAGCGGCGTGGACGCTTTCTTCCTTCCTAAGTCCGACTATGGAAGATATTTTAAGCTGGACGTAAACATTAGCATCTTTTTCCTTGAAATACGCAAGTTTTTCGTTTAAATCGATACCTTTTGCCCCAAGGCTTTTATCTTTATACTCGATTACCCGCTTTAACCCTACTTCGGAGTTGGACGCTGTTATATTCGTCCTTTTCGTCTCGAACAGAAAACTTCGCAGACTCGATACGTAATTGATAATTGTCGCATCAGTAAGTCCGGCGGTTTTATAATGATTTACGATTTGCTTGATGTCGGCATTAGTCCACTTTCCAATATCGCCTTTACGATTTGCCGTTACCCCTATACCGAAGTTTCTGGCGTCATGGGCTATGCGCCTCAAATCCTGCCGGATATCGTGGTCTCTTTTATTAGAAACTACCGACACAGGATTGTCAACCTTGTGGAAATGCTCTATTTGCTTTAATTCATGATTTATTTTATATTCTATTTTTGTCATGGCTTTCTCCTTTAAATAACTTGTTAATTTTAAAATAATAAACAAACCTCTATCAGTGGCATTTAAATTGCCTATTTTTTATAATTTTGATTTAAGGTAGAAATTGTCTTTTAATTTTGGCTTTGGCTGGAAAGACAATACCAGCTCGACGAAGAAAATCTTTGAGGATAAGCCAATAATCCCTATATATTGTTGAATGATTTTTCCGAATTTATAGACCCGGCAAGTCTTGAAGGTTTTTAGAGTTAAACCTTTAAGTAAGGAATTAAAAACTATGCGGTATTTCGAGCCGCGTTAGAAATGATATTTGCTCCTACATTGCAACCGGAATGTTTTTTCTTTTTCCGAGTAGCGAACATTTAAAATCTTCAGGTTTAGCAGGTATTTTCATCATCCGCCATCGGCAGACTTAAAAATCACCCATAAACGCGTGATTTTACAATTAGGTAGAGCAAATATTTGCGAATTTAATAATCCGTTCGTTACGGATAAGAAAGGTTTTAATCTGCTTTCGAAGATTTGGTAAGTTTGAATCTCTTACGAAGATATGTGATTCCTTTTAAAGCACCGCCAAGCACGGAATCGCAGATGAATTGACTAATAATTTTATTTTACCATATTTTTAAAAAAAATCAAATTGAAAAAATAGTAATCACTTTTATAAAATATTATATTTTCCGCTTTTCCATCTCCCTCCTTCAGTTTGTATTTCGCTATGCTCAATCCAAACTGAAGGAGGCTTAGAGGGGTTTGTTTCTTGCTCCGTTTGATTTTGCTTTCCAAACCGGCAAGCGGTTTAAAAAGCAAGCCTTACGGTAAAATCAAACTCCGGCGAAACAAACAATTAAGAACATCGTATCGGGCTCTGCCCGAACCCGCAAGCGTCTGCACGCTTGACCGCAGTTGGGTTTTTGTTTATGAGCTGTAATTTTTTTAAGGACGGCGCGTTTAAACGCCGTCCTATATATATCTATAAAGATATATATAGGTAAAAAAGTAGGTATAAGTTATTGATACTATTAATTAATTTTAAAGGCTTGGTGCGAAATACTCGTTGCTTGGTGCGTTTGACTCGTGTAAATAGCGCGAAATACTCGTTAATTTTCGAGTAAGAGCTTGTCTGAAAAGATAATATTTTTGCTGTTTTTATCTAAAAAGACTGTTTGTTTTCTGTCTTGGGACACAACACCTAACAAAGGATTTAAGCAACGCCGGATAAAATCAACTTTTCTTTGCGCTGTTTTAATAATATGCATAAGATTGTCGATATTTAATTTTTCATATTTCCACGTCGCAAGTATCGTATAGGCATTTTTTTGGTCGTTGCTTTTGTATTTTGCACGGCTCCGGCGGTTTAAAAGGCGGATAGGATTTTTTTTATCGGCGAGGCTTCGATAGTATTTTTCGCTTAGAGTTATAGTAATATAGCCGGTCCGCATTTCCCTGTTTTCGTATTCATAATCTTCAATAATATGTCCCTTAAATCCCTTACCGATTTTTTTACCTTTAATCATAACGGAAAAATAAGTGTCTATTACCGCCGTATTTAAAGCGTCTAAAGAATTTTTAGCGCGGGTAAAATTATCACCGCAATTAACGAAAAACGAACCTATAACAATACCAAGCAGGTTTGTAGTAAATGTCCTGCTTTTATTTTTAACTGCGAGCTCGTTTAAGAATAATAAAACAGTTTCGTCATTGGCGGTTAGGGTAGTTCCCGCCAAAGTTACAACGTAATTAAATTGGTTATTTTTAAATTCAATAGCGATTTGACTCTTTACGCCGAGCGCAATATTTTTCTTCGATGTAAATAAACCGGTATACGGCAATACGGTCAGCATTCGCGATATATCGTTAGGCTCTGCCGCCGCATCGCACTTTTTTTTCAAAGAGTTGTGAAGGTTGACGGCTTGAGTCTCTGCCTGTTTTTGGAAGTTGTCGTTTATTAATTCAAATAAAATATTGTTCATAATAAAATATATTTAAGCCGAGTTTTTATAAAAATAAGGATTGATGTTTTCAATCTGGTCTGTTTT
>JAJXXD010000201.1 GCA_021781285.1 bacterium
ATTATCGTCTAAAACGGACCCCCCCGGCTCGCCCGTAAATCTCCCTATATCCCCGTTTTTATCAAAAATATCTAAAAAAATCTTAATCGATTTTTCGGCTATTCCGTTTAATTTTTGCCGGTTTGAATCAAAAGGGCTGAATATTTTGCTTAATTCCGTAATGGAATATATAATGTTTCCGTTTATGGATGAATATTTTATCCTGTCGATAAAAGGTTTTTTTCTTTTTTCTCTGAAAGTTCCGAGTTTTGAGATAATACCGTTGTATTGTTTGCTTCCTAAAGCCTTCGCATAAGCTCCGGCATATAATACATTAGGAACGCCGCCCTCGGCATGACGCATAATACCTTCTTTGTTTATATTAAACAATTCTGCCGCGGTTCTAAGCTCTTCTTTGTCCGAAAAAACCTCTTTAAACTCATCATACGTCCACGTGAAAAATCTTCCATCGTCGTTGTCTCCGGTATCCGCATCGACGCTCGCGTAAAAACCGCCGTTAAATCCGTCGTATAGTTCGCCGGATATAAAATTGAGAGTTTTGTTTATAACATTCAGTAGAATCTTATCGCCGGTCAATCTGTAATAATAGGAATATACCCTTAAAGCCTGAGCGTTGATTTCGGCAAGTTTTTCAAAATGCGGAATAATCCATTTTTTATCGGTCGAATACCTGTGAAAACCCCCGCCTACATGGTCAAAAACTCCTCCGGCGGCTATTTTTTTTAAAGTAAAAAGTCCTTTATTGAGCGAATCTTTATCCCTGTTGGTTATATAATCCCGCGCAAGAAGTTCCAGCGCCGAAAAATAAAAAAACTTCGGGGATTCGTCCAATCCTCCGTTAACTTCGTCAAAATGAAGTTTAAATTCAAGCGCCCCTTCGTTTATAAATCTTTTTACGTAATCTATATTTAAAGAATTATCTTTTTTTATTGCATCGTTTATTCTTTTAATATTAATATTAAAAATAGAAAATTTATTAGAATCGTCGGAAATTCTTTGATAAAAATCGGCGCTCTGTGCAAAAACGGCTTCTTTGTTTTCACGGTAATATTTTGCGATTTCCGTCAAAACCGACTTATATGCCGGAAGTCCGTAATTGGATTCTTTAGGAAAATACGTGCCTCCGTAAAAAAAATATCCTTCGTACGTCAAAAAAGCGGTTAAAGGCCATCCGCCGGTTCCGGAAAACACGCTTACGGCTTTCTGATACCGCGAGTCTATGTCCGGTCTTTCGTCTTTATCGACCTTAACGGCTATATAATTTTCGTTTATTATTGCAGCGGTTTCTTCGTCTTCGTAAGATTCCCCGTCCATTACGTGGCACCAGTGGCACCATACGGCTCCTATATCGAGAAGCACGGGCATATCCTTTTCTTTAGCCTTCTCGAAAGCCTCGGCGCACCACGGATACCAGTCAACAGGCTGGTGTACGGCGGATTTTAGATAAGAACTTTTTTCGCTTTTTAAATTATTCACGAATTATATTTCATATGTTATATATTATTATATATTATATATTTTATCATATGCCTCTTCCGGCGCGAGCCCTTTGTGGACGACCGCTTTCACGGCTTTAATCATATTAGCCGGTTTTTCGGATTGAAATATATTCCTGCCCATATCGACGCCCGCCGCTCCATACTTTACGGCATTATGGGCAAGTTCAAGAGCTTCGAGTTCTCCGGTCTTTTTCCCTCCCGCAACTACGACGGGGACGGGGCAGGTTTCCACCACTCTGTCGAAATCTTCGCAATAATAGGTCTTTACGATGCCCGCTCCGGTTTCCGCCGCAATTCTGACCGCTAACGACAAATAACGGACATCTCTCGTCATCTCCCTTCCCACGGCGGTCACCGCAAGCACCGGAATACCGTATTTATAACCCTTATCTACCAATTTCGACAAATTAATTATACCCTGTTTTTCATTTTTAGAGCCGATAAAAATGGACAGAGCTACCGCAGAGACGTTTAATCTTACGGCGTCTTCCATAGAAACGGCAATGTCTTCGTCGGACAGGTCGTCTTTCAGGATGCTCGTTCCGCCGCTGACGCGCAAAACTATCGGAATATCTATTTTGGGGTCAATCTGGCTTCTTAATATCCCCCGCGTAAGCATCAGCGAATCGGCATACCTTAAAAGCGGAGTAATAGACTTGCCGATATTTTCGAGTCCGCCGGTAGGTCCCATAAAATAGCCGTGGTCAACGGCAAGCATAACCGTTTTGCCGTCTTTCGGCTTAATAATCCTTGAAAGCCTGTTTTTCATTCCGTAATCCATAAATTTAAACCTCCTTCTATCTATAAACATACGACGCGGTCGTATTCGAAAATCTTATCGATTAATACGCCGTAATCGATATTTTCCGCACCGTAAAGATTTACCGACAGAATTTCATTGCCTTCCGAAATTTGCGCATCGATAATATCTTTAAGGGATTTTAACGAATCGTCATCGTATTTTTCTTTAATTAAATATAAAATTTTCATCAGTATGAGAATACGTAATCGTATTTCAATAAACTTTTTCCTAAATCCGAACAGGACATAAAATCGAAACCTTCCTTTTTAAAATTGGAATACAGTCCTATTCCTACGGCTCTCATCATATCGAGGTGGTTTTCGATAACGGGCGAATCCGCTTCCGCAAAATCGCCGTTTAAAAGATAAATATCCACATTGTCGTCAAGAAGGCTTAATCCCGCCGCCATTCTCAACCCCTCGGAATACCTTTCTCTTTCCGCAAGCAAAACAGCAATCCTCTTCATATTCTTTATTATAAATTATACCCCGTTTCTTCATGCTGCGTTATATCGAGTCCCATAGTTTCGGAATCTTTATCTACCTTAAGACCCATTACTAAATCTATTATTTTAAATATAATAAAACTCATTACAAACGAGTATGCGGCAACGGCAATAATAGTAAGCACCTGAATCCAAACCTGTCCCGGATTCCCGTAAAACAAGCCTTTTCCAGCTTTATTGATTAAAGGGTCGGCGAACAGGCCGGTCGCAAAAACGCCCCAGACGCTTCCGACTCCGTGCACGCTGAAAACATCGAGGGCATCGTCGTAGCCTAACTTAGGTTTGATAAAAACCACCATCGAAAAACATATAATTCCTGCTATAAGTCCGATAATCATGGCCGCGCCGGGCGTTACATAACCCGAAGCCGGCGTAATCGTGGCAAGACCGGCAATGGCGCCTGAAACTATGCCCAAACTCGTAGGTTTGCCGTTTCTTATCCACTCCGCAATCATCCAGCTTACCGCTGCGGAAGCCGCCGCCGTGTTGGTGACTAAAAATGCGGACGCAGCAATAGAATTTGCCGCAAGAGCGCTTCCGCCGTTAAAGCCGAACCATCCGAACCATAAAAGTCCTGCCCCTAATATCGTATAGCCCAACTGATTCGGCTGGACTATATTTTCCTTCATATATCCCTTTCTCTTGCCGAGAACTAACGCCCCCGCAAGTCCGGCAAATCCGGCGCTTATATGAACGACGGTCCCGCCCGCAAAATCAAGAACGCCCATTTTTTGAAAAATGCCGCCTATTCCCCATACCCACTGGGCTATTGGGGCATACACCACGGTAAGCCATATTACGGTAAATACGACCCATGAAGAAAATTTGACCCTTTCGACGAGCGAACCGCTGATTAACGCAACGGTTATTATGGCGAACATAAGCTGAAATAATACAAAAACAAAAGACGGCAGAGAGCCTGCGTATCTTGAATGTTGGTCAACGCCCATACCGGAAAGACCTAAATACTTAAGATTGCCGATAAGTCCGCCAAAAGCATCCGGGGCAAAAGACAACGAATATCCCCATAAAATCCAGATAAAACTGACGGTGGCAATGGTTACAAAACTAAGAGAAAGCGTGTTAAGCACGTTTTTCTTTCTTACCATACCCCCGTAAAAAAAACCCAGCGCCGGCGTCATCATTAAAACAAGCGCTGCCGAAGTTAAAACCCACGCGATATTTCCCGCGCTGAATGCAACAACATTAGTTTCCATACTTATAACTCCCCCTTTGGAATTATTTTTACTAAAATATCAAAATTAAATATCAAACTTTTTAATCATATCATTTTTTATATATAATTTTAAACAAAAAAAATCCCGCAATTACCATAATAATTT
>JAJXXD010000137.1 GCA_021781285.1 bacterium
TCGGGAAGGGCTTTTGCAATCGCGATTTCTTCCCTGCGCCCTTCGGTCTTCAGAGCGGACGAAGTTATTTCCGGATTATTCAAAGCATTTTTTATAAGCATTTTTAAAGACAGCGTGCCTGCCGCATAAGACCTGCCGCCGTAAAAGATTAAACCTGTTAAAACGACAAAGAAAGAAAGCAAAATTAAACCCTTCCGCTTTAACCCGCATAAATTAAATATATTCATATTGTTTATTCTCCATAATTAATATAAAACCCTATTTATTTTATTTTAAGGATTCGAGATACTTTGCCAGTATGCCGATATTCTTTGAAGACATATTTTTAAAAGCAGGCATAACAGCCCTGTATTTGACCCCGTTTAAAGTCACGATACCGTTTCTTTTAAAATGTGCGGAAGGGTCGGCTATCTGAGTCGCGATCCACGAAAAACTTCTTATAGAGCCGATATGCGATAGATTGGGCGCATCATTACCGTCGGCACCTAAACCGTTTATCGTATGGCACGTAAAACAGCCTTCGTAATGGAATAAAGCCGGTCCTGTTTTTACGCCTTTATACTGTGGAAACATCTTGTGTCCCATGTTATTTACCTCTTTCCCCGTCATGTTGTTGCCCATACCAATCATGCCGCCGCCCATCATGCCGTTATTGCCGCCGGTCATTCTGTTCATACCCCGGTTGTAGCTGACTTTCCCTAAGAAATAAATCCCTGCAATAACTAATAATAATATGAATAATATTGAAATAATTACCCGTTTCTTATTGTGCAAATATTTTGCATTCATAAAAACTCCCTTTCTTTTAATTTAATTTATGTTAAATTATGTTAATTTTTTTGCGCGCATCGGGACAGGAAAAATAACATAAGACTAAAGATAAATAGATAAAACTATAACAAGTTATTTACGCTAATAAACTTATGTTGTTTGAGTTGCGTGCGCGATAAAGAGATTGGTCGTTAAACTAAATAAAGCTGTTTTGAGGGGGATGAGGTATATCGTAAGAAAAATGTTTGACGTAGGATTTTACTTTGGAGGAAATTGTTTTAATAATACCGCCGTAATAAAACGATACCGGACGGTAAGCGGCGGGTAAATTCTGACATTCCACGCAGGTTACGCAAGACTGTAAATTCAACCTATTAGAATGTTGCCGAACTGTTTTTAAAAAAGATGGAAGCGGCTTCCCAGCCGTCTGCCCCGCATATCCCATATTCACAGACATTCCTGCCCGCATCGGGGACATAGCCATCGGAACATTAAAGATATAGCTTATTTCGGTAGCCCCGATCAGATAACATAGGGCAACGGCGGCAAGAGGCAGAAACAGGAAAATTCTATTTCTTTTATTCAAAAAAGACATCTCTTTTTTCATAACTTATATCATATCATTTTATATTTCATAATTGCAAACATAACTTCTATCAAATTATAAATATACGGTATCTTCTCTAAATCCGGTTTTTAAAAACAGCAGAATATAATCCCTTAGATGACGGGTAATTAAAAAGTTGTGCTTCACGTGGTTATGTCCGTTTTCTCCAAGCTGTTTAGCATATTCCGGATTTTGCAGAATCTGCTTTGCGTATAAAGCGGTTCCTTCTATCGTTCTGGATAAAAGTCCGGAATATTTGTGCGTAATTTGAAGCGGTATGCCTCCGACCGCCGATGCTATCACGGGTTTAGATTTCCATAAGCCTTCTGAAACGGTAAGACCGAAACCCTCCTTGATGGATTTTTGCAATATTACGGTTGACGCCCTCTGAAGAGCGTTTATTTCGATATTGCTAATCGGCGGAAGATTTAAAACGAATATATCCTTATCTCCGCCCGCCTTTTCGATAACTTCATTATAAACTTCCGTTGCTTCTGGATCGTCCGCCGCCGCTCCACCCGCGAGAATAAGCTGGCAATCGACGTATTTTTTAACGAGCCTATAAACGTCGATAACCCCTAACGGATCTTTTAACCTGTCGAATCTTGAAATCTGAGTAATAATCTTTCTTTCCGGGTTTATGCGAAACCTTTCGAGCACTTCGTTTATAGTTTCTGCCGGTAAATCTCTATTTTTATCGGACAGAGGGTCTATCGACGGTGAAATTAATATCTGGGGTATTTTAAGCTTTTTTGCAAATAGAGGAGAGGAAAAAACTGAATAATCGTATTTTTCGATGAATTTTTTTAAAAAATTAAGCGTATTTACATTGGCAGAGCTTAAATCTATATGGCATCTCCATATAAATTTTTTTTCTTTAAAGCCGTTTTTGTCTTTTGCTTTTATTAATCCTATGGGCTGGGGGTCATGTATAAGCACAATGTCGCCGAGCAGATTAATCTCTTTTAGATTTTCATCGGTAACGTCGAGAAAATGCCCGAAATCGCTTTTCGATATATTCTCCTCAACGCCGTGAAGGGAATTATGAATTTTTTTGGTTATTTCAAAAAATTTTTCTCCGCCTTTTATAAAATCCCATCTGGCATCGACGCCGACTTCTTTTAAGAGAGGCACCATTCTGGAAAGAATTTCGGCAACGCCGCCGCCGACCGGAGTAGAATTTATATTTTGAATAATTTTCCCCTTTAAATGAGAACCTAATTTCTCAATTTCTTCTATCGTTTCTTCGCCTACGATATCTGCGTAATCTTTTATAGACTTCATTTTATATCCTTTTCCTTTATTATTATGATTATTAAATTTTAATTATTTAGATATTTTTAAAAATATTTTTCAGTATAATTTATAATTAGTTCTTTTAATTTATCCATGGTAATGGAATAAGGGTCAAGGTTCGCAATTTTACCGGCTAAATCGGGAAGCTGAAGTTCATCCCTAATCCATACCGAAAAATCGTCGAATCCTGAGCTTAACCTGAAATGGGATTCGAAAAAATGATAATATACCGAAAAAATAGTGATATTTTTTAAAATATCGTGAAACTCCCTGAGAGTATATGCCTCTTTTCCGGCGGACATTACAAAAGTAACCGCTTTCATAAAATTAAATCTTTCGTTTATTTCAACCCGTCTGGTCTTTGAATCTTTTGATATAAAAACCGTTAATCTTCTTATTAATTCCTGTTTATAATCACCCATAGCATTATAAGCGAACATATCTATACTCGATATTTCTTCTCCTAACAATCTTTCTCCAAGCGTATTGATAACCCAGTGAGCGAAATCGTTTGGAGCATCCGGAACTATGTAATGGTGCTGTATTAGATAATGATGCGTATGGTAATAAATAATAGAGTCGTCTGCCTTTTTTATGCCGTCTAAAAGTTCTTTTAAATTTAAGGCATAAATCCCCGTAAGTTGTGGCAAAGTAAGCCGCGTATAAAATTTAAACGGATATTTTGCTCTCGCTTCCATTTTTCTTTCTCCTTTTCATTTTTAATACAAAAGATAATATTAAATCCCTTACCGGGTCCTCATAAATTTGCGGCGTATAAACTTCGACGGCAACAAAATAGCTTGTCAGAGAAACATCCGCAACTCTAATAACCGGCGAAGGATTTTTTTCTATTAAACCGCCTATAATTTTGGAATCGTTTTCCGATATATTCTTGCTATTTCCGGTTAACGTTAAATAGTTATAAAGTTCGGTTCTGAAAGTTTCTAAATCCGTTTCTTTGTCAAGCTCGAACCTCACCCTTACCGATCTTCTTTTCGTATTGTCGTAATTCGTTATTAAAGCCTGCATTAAGATATTGTTCGGTGCCCTCATCGTAAAACCGTTATCTTCGATAAAAGTCGTAAAAAGCATATTTATATCTTTTATAACCCCCGTATATCCGGGTTTGACCGCTTCATGCTGGTAAGTGGACATCAATAAACCATACTGCCATGTAACTATAGTTATTCTATCGCCTATTTTAAAAGGTTTTCCGAATAATATTATAAAACCTGCAAGAAGATTGGATAAAAACGATTGAGCGGCAATTCCGAGTATTACGCCTAAAAAAGTAGCGCCGAGAAGAATATTAGATATATCTATACCTAATGTGGTAAAAATAAACAAAACAAGAATAAAATACCCTGTAAAACTCAATAAAAATCTCAAAAATCCTGCTTTATCTTCGGAAATATATCCGCTCAATATTTTAGATGAGCTTTTCTGAATTATTTTTATCGCCAAAATCCCGAA
>JAJXXD010000010.1 GCA_021781285.1 bacterium
ACCTTAAAACGTTACGGCTTGAAGAGCTCGAAATGCTTGCGGGCGAACTGAGGGAAGAAATTATATCCGTATGTTCTAAAAACGGCGGACATATCGCTTCCAGCCTCGGCGTCGTCGAACTTACAATAGCAATTTTAAAATCATTCGACATAGAAAATGCCGATAAAATAATATGGGACGTCGGACATCAGTCTTATCCGTATAAAATTCTTACCGGAAGGAAAGAAAAATTTCATACCCTCAGAAAATTAGGAGGAATATCCGGTTTCCCGTCCATCGGCGAAAGCAGATACGACCACTTTGGAACGGGACATGCCGGAACTTCTATCTCCGCGGCTCTCGGTATGAGCGCCGCAAAAGATTTAAATAACGAAAACGGCGTTAATGACGGCGGCAGGATTATAGCCGTTATAGGAGATGCATCTATATCCAACGGACTGGCGCTTGAGGGTTTGAATAATGCCGGTTCTCTAAAAAAAGACATTATAGTTATCTTAAACGATAACGAAATGTCGATATCTAAAAACGTCGGGGCTATTTCCAATTATCTAAATAAAATAATGAGCGGAAACTTTTATCAGGGGCTCAGGAAAGAAGCCGAAAGAATGCTTAACTCTATCCCTTTATTCGGCTCTCAGATGGCGAGGCTTGTTTCGAAATTCGAGGAATCTTTCAAAAACCTCATAGGGCCGGGCATCATATTCGAAGAACTCGGCTTCACATATATCGGCCCTATAGACGGACACAATATACCATATCTCTTGGATTCCTTCGAAAATATAAAAAAGATAAAAAAGCCTATTCTCCTGCACGTTATTACTAAAAAAGGAAAAGGATACGGACCGTCGGAAAAAAATCCCTCTATTTTTCACGGAATTTCCGCTTTCGACAAAAACACCGGATTGACCCTGAAAAAATCAGGCAACATCTCTTACGGCGAAACCGCTTCGGACTTTCTTATGAATATCGCCGAAAATAATGCTAAAATAATAGCGGTTACGGCGGCAATGCCTGACGGAACAGGTCTTTCTAAATTTTCAAAAGCATTTCCGGACAGATTCTTCGACGTCGGAATAGCCGAAGAACACGCGGCTGTGTTTGCAGCGGGGGCGGCGGCTAACGGGTTAAAACCTTTCGTCTTTATGTATTCAACTTTTCTTCAGCGTTCTTTGGACCAGATAATCCACGACATATGCCTTCAGAATCTCCCCGTCGTATTTTGCATAGACAGGGCGGGTATTGCCGGAGAAGACGGCGCCACCCATCAGGGAATATTCGACATATCGTTTTTAAACTTTATACCAAACCTTGTTTTTATGTCTCCGCGCAACGAATATGAACTTATGCGGATGATTAAAAGCTCGGTTTCTTATAACAAACCTGTCGCGATAAGGTATCCGAAAGTAGAAATTCCGTATTTCAGCCTTCCTGAAGAAAAAACCGTTCCCGTTATAAACGAAGGGGAATTCGAAATTTTAATAGACTCTATCCAAAACTTCGTAATAAGCATCGGCGCGCCCCATACCGGAATGTTAAAAGATATACTGACGGAAATAAACGAAAGTATTGCGGAAGAAGAACAAAAAATAGGCCTTATAAACGCAAGATTTATATCCCCTATTTCCCGTGAATTAATTACAAAAATAAAAACCGCAAAAAAGATTATGACGGTTGAAGAAAATGTCGAATTTTCTGGTTTTGGAGCAAAACTCCTGACGGTCTTAAGCAGGGATACGCTCTTAGCCGACTTGGAATATAAAATCGTATCTCTGGGAAATAATTATATAGAACACGGCTCCCGCAGCGAACTTCTTGCCGCTTCGGGATTCTCTAAGGAAAAATTATCTGATTCCGTCAGCGGATTTTTTATTATAAACGGTGAAAAAAATAAGACTGGATATTCTTCTTTCTGATACTTCTTCGGCATTCAATTTAACGAGAACAAAGGCATCGTCGTTAATAATGGAGGGCATGGTTTCCGTAAACGGTTTTGTGTGCACGAAATCAGGAACTCCGGTGGACCCGGACAGCATAATAACAATAAAAGAATTAAACCCTTACGTATCCCGGGGCGGATTGAAGCTAAAAGGGGCTTTAGCGGATTTTAATCTGGACGTCAAATCAAAAAGGGTTATAGATATAGGCGCTTCGACGGGAGGATTTACGGACTGCCTTTTAAAAGAAGGGGTAGATTTTGTTTACTGCATAGACGTAGGTTACGGTCAGCTTCATTATTCCTTAAGAAATAATCCAAAAATTAAAAATTTGGAGAATATAAATATAAAATATTTAACATTCGAAGATATAGGGGAAGAACTCGACCTTGCCGTTTGCGATGCGTCTTTTATATCTCTTACCAAAATTATTCCGCATATTTTAAAATTTATAAAAAAACAGGGATTAATGCTTTTGCTGATAAAACCGCAGTTCGAAACGGAAAACAAAAGCATTTTAAAGAAGGGTATAATAAAAGATGCGGGCTTATACGAATTAATTATAAATAAAATAATAGATTTTTCAAAAAATTTAAATCTTACCGTTATCGGAGTAAAAAAATCATGCATAAAAGGGAAAAAGGGGAATACGGAATTTTTCATACTGCTCACGAAAAACCCGTGAAAATCTTTAAAGCTTCATTGGCTTTGATATTTTTTTTGATATTTTTTGCGGTTTTACAGGGAAAAGCAAATTCTATCACCGTAAAAAATATTCAATTAAAAACCGTTCCAACTTTTGATACCGCCGTCGGTTTTATCTATTATTACAACGGGGATTATCCGGATGCGATTAAATATTTCAAAAAAAAATCCGCAAATTTACTAAAAAATTCGTATTTTAATTATATTCTCGCGGCATTATACTTTAAAAACAGGGAATATCAAAAATCCTTAAAGCATATAAACCTAGCTCTAAGCCTGACGCCGCAAAATATAAAAAACCGGCTCACAAAAACGGAAATTAAATATTTAATCCTGAAAGCTAAAATAACGGCAAATCAAGGCGATATCAAACAATCCGCCGACATCCTTAAACATATTCTGCAAAAAAATCCTTACAATCTTAAAACGCTTTTATTCCTTTCCAATCTCTATATTTACAAAAAAGATTTAAAGACAGCGGCCTTTTATCTCAACATAATAAAATTAAACGCTCCCGATAGTATAAATGCATATTATTTGCTGTCGAAAATATATATAGCTCAAAATAAAAAGAAAAAAGCCGAACGAAATCTTATAGACCTTATAAATATCGACCCTTATTTTAAAAAAGCATACTTTAGGCTTGCCGCGATTTATATTCTTACCGGCAGGGAAAAAAAAGCCATAAACGTTTTCGATAAATACCTCAAAATCAACCCTTATTCTAAAACCGCGATTTATCAGTCGGCTATACTCGAATACGCTTTAAAAAACTATCGGGCGTCCAGAAAACATTTTTTAAATTTTATCGACATTGCCCAAAATTCAAAAGACAATTCAAGATTAATAAACAACGCCTATTTTTTCATAGGCATATCTTATGCTTTACAGAAAAATTATAAAAAGGGGCTGTTTTATTTAAATAAGCTTAAACCCGGAAGGCATTATATAGACGCTAAACTTCAAGAAATAGAAATATACATAAGCGGCTATAAAAAAACGGGGGATATTAAATACCGAAAATATACCGAAGAGATTATATCGGGAATGCTTTCCGATAAGAAAATAAATAAAAATCTAAAGTTTTATTATTTTTCGGCTATCGCCCTCGCGGAGCTCAAAGATTACCGGATGTCGGAATATATCGTAAAAAAAGGGTTATTAAAATTTCCCGATAATACCGCTCTTTTATACGAATTAGGCTCGGCGTATCACGCGTTAAAAAAAGACGGACAGGCTTATGCCGTGATGAAAAAGATTTTAAAAATAAACCCTTACGACGCCAACGCGCTTAACTATGTAGGGTATTATCTCGCCGTAAAAAATAAAAATTTAAAAAAGGCGGAAATGCTTATAAAAAAAGCTTTATCTTACGATAAAAACTCTCCTTTTATTCTTGACAGCCTCGGGTTCGTGTACTACAGGGAAAAAAAATACGCAGAGGCGCTGAAATTATTTAGAACTGCGCTTAAAAAACTCGGCAAATCGGCAA
>JAJXXD010000173.1 GCA_021781285.1 bacterium
TGCCATATACCGTATCTCCTAATTTCTAAACGGAAAATTAAAACTTTTCAAAAGTTTATATCCGTCTTCATTATTTTTTGCAGAAGTAACTATTGTTATATTCATTCCTTTAACCTTCTCGATAAGCTCATAACTGATTTCCGGGAATATAAGCTGTTCCTTAACTCCCATAGTATAATTTCCGCGGCCGTCGAATGATTTTTTGGAAATGCCCTTAAAATCCCTAACTCTAGGAAGGGATATATTAATAAGTTTATCAAAAAAATCATACATTTTATCGCTTCTTAAGGTAACAAAACAGCCGATTTCCTGATTTTCTTTTAATTTAAAGGCGGCAATAGACTTTTTTGCCTTTGCAACTACAGGTTTTTGGCCGGCAATTTTAGTCATTTCCGCAACTGACTGCTCAATTATTTTCGAATTGGAAGTTGCTTCTCCGAGACCCATATTGATAACTATTTTTTCCAATTTAGGTATCTGATTAATATTTTTATAACCCGTTTCTTTTATTAATCTTGGTACAACTTCATTTTTATAAAATTCTTTATATCTTGCTGACAATTTTAAATCCTCCAAAATTAAACTTCAGACCCGCATTTTTTGCAAAGCCTTGTTTTTTTTCCTTTATCGTCCGTATTAACGGAAAATCTTACCGCCTTTTTACATTTAGGGCAATATAAAGCTACATTAGATATATTTACCGGCGCTTCTTTGTCTATTATTCCTCCCGGTTCCTGCGCGCTCCGAGGCTTAACATGCCTTTTTATCATATTTACCTTTTCGATATAGACCCTGTTCTTTTCTCTATCGACCCGGATAATCTTACCTGACTTGCCTTTTTCTTTTCCCGCTAAAACCGTTACGTTATCGTTCTTTTTTAATTTAATAGTCATATTATAGGACCTCTGGCGCTAAGGATATAATCCTCATAAATTTTTTTGCTCTCAATTCTCTCGCTACGGGACCAAAAATACGGGTGCCTATAGGTTCGTTCTGGTTGTTTATTAAAACTGCCGAATTATTATCGAATCTTATATAGCTTCCGTCCGGTCGCTTTACTTCTTTAACCGTTCGAACGATAACCGCTTTTGAGACATCGCCTTTTTTGACCTTGGAATTTGGAATGGCTTCTTTTATAGAAACGACTATTATATCGCCGATTCCGGCATATTTTCGTTTGGAACCTCCAAGAACTTTAATACACATAAGCTTTTTTGCGCCCGAATTATCGGCGGATTTTAAAACCGTCTGCATTTGAATCATCGTTATAGCCCCAAGTAATTAAATTATATTAAAGAAAATTTTATTATAGAATTGCTTCGAGATTCCATCTTTTATCTTTAGACAAAGGGCGCGTTTCGATAAATAAAACTTTATCTCCCGTATGCGAAGCATTCTTTTCATCGTGAATTTTAAATTTTTTAACCTTTTTTACATATTTTTTATAAACAGGATGCTTTACGATGTCCGAAACTATAACCACTCTGGTTTTATCCATCTTGTCGGATGTCACGATTCCCGTTAATGTTTTTTTCATAATTATATCTCCCGCTTCCTATTGTTTGAAATAGTTTTAATTCTCGCTATGGACCTTTTTACCGCTTGGATTCTCTTAGGATTTTCTAACGAACCTAATGATTTCTGAACTGTAAGATTAAATATTTCTTTTCTGAAATCAGATTCTTTCACTTTAAGTTCTTCATCGTTCATTGTATTTAATTCTTTGAATTTCATATATTTAGAATTCTCCTCTCTCTATAAATATAGTCTTAAGCGGCAGTTTATGGGATGCCAGTCTTAAAGCCTCCTGTGCAACTTCTTTTGGAATCCCTTCCATTTCATATAAAACTAATCCGGGTCTGGCAACGCATACCCATTCTTCTACCGAGCCCTTTCCTTTTCCCATTCTGGTTTCTGCCGGCTTTTTTGTAATAGGCTTATCGGGGAAAATCCTTATCCAGACTTTGCCTCCTCTTTTTACAAATCTGGTCATTGCAATTCTTGCCGCTTCTATTTGTCTGGCGGTTATATAACCGCATTCTATTACTTTTAATCCGAAATCTCCGAATGCAAGAGCATTGCCGCGGGTAGCCTTCCCTCTCATTCTACCCTTCATTTGCTTCCTGTATTTTGTTTTAGCGGGCATTAACATAATTATTCACCTTTTTTATAGGGACAGACTTAAGCCGGTCCCTTCTCTTTCCGTTATTTTTTTAATTATAATACGTCTCTTTTATATATCCAGACTTTAACTCCTATCTTTCCGTAAGTAGTATTAGCCTCTGACGTACCATAGTCGATATCCGCCCTTAATGTATGAAGTGGAACCCTGCCCTCGCGATACCATTCCGTTCTTGCTATTTCCGCTCCGGCCAATCTTCCCCCGCATGTTATTTTAATGCCTTTCGCCCCGCTCTTCAATGCCATAGTAACGCTTTTTTTCATTGCTCTTTTAAAGGCAACTCTTTTCTCAAGCTGGGACGCAATGCCTTCGGCCACTAAAATGGAATCTAATTCGGGCTTTTTAACCTCTATTATATTTATTTCGATATCCTTGGTTTTTATTTTATTAATCTTTGCGATTTCGTTTTTAATGTTATCGAATTCCGACGAACCTTTTTTACCGTAAATTATTCCGGGTCTTGCGGCAAATATATCGATAATTAATTTCTCCGCTTTTCTGCCGATATTTATTTTAGATATCCCTGCCGAATAAAGCTTCTTCTTTAAATATTCACGGATCTTCAAATCCGCGTGCAAGAATTTCGCATAATTTCTGTCGCTATACCAGCCGGAATCCCATGTTTTATTGATTCCGATTCTAAGTCCGATTGGATTAACTTTCTGCCCCAAAATCTACCTCCGTTTTAAATTTCTTCAAGAACTATTTTTATATTGCTCATACGTTTTTTAATAGTCGCTCCGCGTCCCATAGCTTTAGGCATAAGTCTTTTCAAAGAGAGAGACATATCTACGTTTATTTTTCTTACTATCAGGTTGTCCACGTCAACCCTGCCCGTCGAAGATGCATTTGCCAGAGCAGACTTTAAAAGTTTATAAACCGGATTGGCGGATTTCTTTTTAGTGAACTTTAATATATTGATAGCGTCGTAAACCTTCTTCCCCCTAATTAAATCAACCACAAGCCTTGCTTTTTGAGGAGATACTTTAATATATTTCGCTTCTGCTTTAAACTCCATTTTCTACCCCTTTTTGTTTATTTTGAGGATGAACCGCCGCCGGTTTTAACCTTTGTCTTTCTGTCCCCTGAATGCATAGTAAAAGTTCTTGTGGCGCTAAACTCGCCAAGTTTATGTCCTACCATATTTTCGCTGACAAAGACCGGAATAAACTTCTTGCCGTTATGGACGGCAAAAGTAAATCCCACCATCGAAGGTATTATGGTTGACCTTCTGGACCACGTCTTAATTATTTTTTTGTCGTTGGAATCAAATGCCTTTTCAACTTTTTCCAAAAGCGATTTGTCAGAAAACGGACCCTTTTTTATAGACCTAGCCAACTTTAATTCTCCTAATTTATATAATTAAAATTTTATATCGATTATCTTGCCTTTCTCCTCGATATAATATATTTAGAGGTTTGCTTATTTTTTCTGGTTTTATATCCTTTAGTCGGCACACCCCATGGCGTAACGGGATGACGTCCGCCTGAAGTCTTGCCTTCGCCTCCGCCGTGAGGATGGTCGATAGGATTCATGGCAACACCCCTTACCGAAGGTCTTATGCCGAGCCATCTAGACCTTCCGGCCTTACCGATGCTGATATTTTCATGTTCGATATTTCCGATTTGACCTATGGTGGCGCAACATTTTTCCGGCACTACTCTAAACTCTCCCGAAGGCATTTTAATCTGCGCATATCCGCCGTCCTTTCCTAGAAGTTCGGCATAAGCACCTGCGCTTCTTACAAGTTTTCCTCCGGAGTTAGGCTTCATTTCTATATTGTGTATCATAGTTCCAACCGGAATATTAAATAACGGAATGCAGTTCCCCGGCTGGATATCGGCTTTCTCGGATGATACGACGCTGTCGCCTTTTTTTAAACCGACAGGACACAATATATATCTTTTCTCGCCGTCTATATAGCTTAATAAAGCAAT
>JAJXXD010000059.1 GCA_021781285.1 bacterium
CTAAAAATATCCCCAACCATCTTGCCGTTATTATGGACGGAAACGGCAGATGGGCAAAGAAAAGGAATCTGGATAGGATATACGGACATATAGAAGGGATAAAATCTTTAAAATCCGTTATCAAAGGCGCAATAGAGCATAAAATTAAATATCTTACGGTTTACGCCTTTTCTTCGGAAAACTGGCAGAGACCCGCTGACGAAGTCGATTCTTTAATGCGGCTTCTCGACGAATATATCAATATCGAACTTCCGTATCTTATAAAAAATAAAATCAGGCTTAATTTTATAGGCAATATAGGCAGGATTCCCGAGCAATCAAAATCTACTCTGTTAAAAGCGGTAAAAAGAACAAAAGACTTAGGCGGATTAAACTTGACGCTTGCGTTAAGTTACGGCTCTAAAGAAGAAATATTAAACGCCGTTTCCAAAATTGCCGAAGATTTTAAGGAAGGCAGAATTAAGATTGAAGATATCGGCGACGAACTTTTTTCGTCGTATCTTTACACGGCCGCTATCCCGGACCCCGACTTTCTTATAAGAACAAGCGGAGAGCATAGGCTTTCCAATTTTATGCTTTATCAAGCCGCCTATACCGAACTATATTTTACGAAAACGTTATGGCCGGATTTCAGAAAGAAAAATTTAACCGCCGCACTAAAAAATTATGAAAAAAGGGTAAGAAAATTTGGAAAAACCTAAGTTTGACCTTAAAAGATTTATATTCGGCATTATATTCGGAATAGTAATAATTTTATCTATTTTTCTGCTCAATATACGCGAATTTTTTTTGGTATCCGCCGTTCTGACTGCGCTCTCCGTTTATGAAATATACGGTATCTTCGACTTAACGGGATATAAATATTTTATACTGCCGGAAATCCTTGCGATATTGACAGCCTTTTCATTTGCGTTTTTAAAACCCGGCGCTTTTATATTTATCTTTTTTTTATCGGGTTTTTTGATTTTTTTAAAAAATGTGCTTTCCTTTAAAACTGATTCCGGCAAAAGCATATTTATAGACATATTTTCCATATTTTATGCAGGTTTCCTTGTATCTTTCCTTATGAAAATTTTTGAACTTTCCGGCGGAAAACTACTGCTTTTATTATTATTTATACTCGTATGGGCATCCGATATTTTTGCATATTACGGCGGAAGGCATTTCGGCAGGCATAAGCTGATTTCCCCGCTCAGCCCCAAGAAAACCGTGGAAGGCGCATTAATAGGCCTTTTAGCGGCGGTCATCGTTGCCATCGTTTTCAGGGCGTTCATAGGCGATTATAAAAGATTTGCCCTTGTTTCCTTTATTGTTCTGTCGTCCGTAACCGTTATTGCCGGAATGTTCGGGGATTTAACCGAATCGTTAATCAAAAGAATGGGGGAAAAAAAGGATTCGGGACATCTGATTCCCGGTCACGGCGGTATCCTTGACAGAATAGACAGCCTTATACTCGCAGCGCCTTTTTTTTATTATATCGCAGTCTATTATTTAAAGTATTAATCAATATGCGTAATATATTTCTTGCGGGTTCTACGGGGTCTATAGGCAAAAATGCTTTAGAGGTGGCGCTTGCGTATCCGGACAATCTTGCCGTAAAAGGTATAGCCGCAGGCCATTTTACGGCGGAACTTAAGGAGCAGATTATACGGCTCAACCCTTTATACTGCATTCTTCCTTCGAGAGCCGAATCAAATAAAGCGAAAACCGCGCTAAAAAACTTTAGAAGTATTAAAACGAAATTTGCTTTCGGCGAAGAAGGTCTGCATGAGGCCGTTTTAGACGATGCTTTCGATATAGTTTTAAACGCTATAAGCGGTTCTTCGGGTCTTATGCTCTCTTACCGGAGTCTTGCCGCAGGGAAAGATTTAGCTCTTGCAAATAAGGAATCTATGGTAATGGCTGGAGATATTCTTAACGCCGCCGCTAAGTCTTCAAAATCCAAAATAATTCCGGTAGATTCGGAACATTCGGCTTTATTCCAGTGTTTAAGATGTGGCGTAAAATCAGACGTAAATAAATTAATCCTCACGGCTTCCGGCGGTCCGTTTTATAATATGGAGAAAGCCGATTTTAAAAAAATTACCGTGGATATGGCATTGAATCATCCAAAATGGAAAATGGGGAAAAAGATAACTATAGATTCATCTACTCTTGCAAATAAGGGACTTGAAATAATAGAAGCCTGTTTTTTATTTAATATCGATGAAAAAAAGGTCGATGTTTTAATACATCCTCAGGCGGTAATTCATTCGATGGTAGAATTTAAAGACGGCTCCGTTATCGCGCAGATGGGCGAAGCGGATATGAAGGGACCAATAGGCTACGCCCTGTCTTATCCGCGCCGGTTTAACGGACTTATGAAGCCCGTTAATCTTGCGGAAATAGGAAATCTGGAATTTTTCGCGCCGGATAACGAAAAATTTCCGTTTTTAAACCTTGCAAGATATGCTTTGAATGCCGGAAAAAGTATGCCCGCCGTTTTTTGCGAGGCAAACGAATTTTTTGTAAATTCGTTTTTAAATAAAAAAATATCTTTTAATAAAATAGCCCGTAACGTGGAAGCGGTTATGCTTAAACATAAGCCGTTCAAATTAAAAACTATCGAAGACGTTCTGGAGGCAAAAAGGCAGGCGGAATCGCTTTCTATAAGTATCTAAAAAAGAAAAAATATGTTCGGTTTATTATGTATAAGGGAAAAATTATGCCGGTTTGCGTTATAATTGTTATATAATATTTGGAGGGTTTACGTCGGCTTATGATAATAAAATCTTATCTGGGAAAATATCCAAAGATTGACGAAACCGTATATCTTTGCGAAAATACGGTTATCGTCGGAGACGTGGAGATAGGGAAAGGTTCGAGCATATGGTTTGGCTCGGTGGTAAGAGGAGACGTTAATTATATAAGGATAGGAATTAATACCAACGTTCAGGATAACAGCGTTCTTCACGTTCAGCACGATACCGGACCGCTCATAATCGGAAACGGCGTTACTATAGGGCACAGCGTTAATCTTCACGGATGCGAAATAGGCGATAACTGCCTTATCGGCATCGGAGCCATCGTTTTGACGGGAGCGCGGGTCGGTAAAAACTGTATTATAGCGGCGGGGGCTTTAGTCAAGGAAGATGCGGTTATCCCTGACGGTTCTTTAGTCGCCGGTATTCCGGGCATTATAAAAAAGAGCCTGAACGTAAAAGAAATAGAATCCATCAGAGAATCGGCGGGGAACTATATAAAATACGTGAAAAAATACAGGGGCTAATAAATAATAAAAAGGGGTAGAATTGGCAAATAAAGCGTCGATAGATATAGGGACTAATACCGTAAGGTGCTTAGTAACCGGTTCCGGCAATAATTTTTTAAGTCCGGAATACGTCGATATGAAAATTATAAGGCTGGGAGAAAACTTTAAAAAAGAAGGAATTATAACCGGTTCGTCGATTCGGAGATTAACGGACGCTTTAAAAATTTATATTGCCAAGATTAAAGAATACGGCATCGAACCCGGCGATGTAGTTATAACCGGCACCAGCGTTCTAAGGGATGCGCCTAACGCGCGGGACGTAAAAGATATTCTTTTTAAAGAATTCGGGCTTAAACTTAATATTATAAGCGGGGAAAAGGAAGCGCTTATAACCCTTAGGGGAATTTCATCCTGTTTTAATAATTTAAACGAATTTTATTCTATAGATATAGGCGGAGGTTCTACCGAATACGTATGCGTTAAAAACGGGGTTCCGTTATGGAAATACAGCCTGAATATGGGCGTCGTTCATCTGACGGAAGAGATTATAAAATCGGACCCTGTTTCCGAAGAAGATTTAAGGAAATTAGAGGAGGAGATAGAAAAAAAATTATCTTCGTTAAAAGCCGGAATCATTAAGGAAGGATATTTGTTTGAGCCTTTGACCCTGATAGGGACCGCCGGTACCGCAACCACCCTCGCTATGGTAGATTTAAAAATGAGCGGGTACGACAGGCTCAAGGTAAACGGATATTTTCTAAAAAAAGAAAGAGCGGCGGATATTTACAAAAAATTTATTAATACAAAAATTA
>JAJXXD010000186.1 GCA_021781285.1 bacterium
ACTGCCTTGGGAACAGGCTCGAGAAAACCGCCGCCCTCGCCAAATCTTCAAAATTTACCCATTTTTCGACGACGCTTTTATACAGCAAGCATCAGAATCACGATTATATTAAAGAAGCCGGTTTCAACCTGCAAAAAAAATACGGGGTTAATTTTTATTACGAAGATTTCAGGCAGGGTTATAAAGAAGGTATAAATCTTTCTCAAGAATACGGTTTATACCGCCAGAATTACTGCGGATGCATTTACAGCGAGAAGGAAAGATTTTTCGGCAAACCGTCGTCAAAAGCGGTATAATTAAAATATAAAAAATATAAAAACTACAATATGGCAATTTCACTATGACTGAAGTATTGAAAAATACCGCGGAAGAATTAATAATTAAAAAAGTTATAGAATATTCTAAAGTAAATAATCATCAGATTCAGGCTTTATGGTTCGGGGAAGAAAACAGTTCCTGCGGCGGGATACTATCGGATATAAATTTGGAAAATTCCGTATATTCCATAAAGTTTAAAAATAAAATAATGCATATCCCAAGCGCCGAAGATTTTTTAATTTTACGCGTTTTTTTCCTTTTTGCTCCGATTTCCGGCAAAGTTAAGAAAGTTAATGACGACAAATCATTAATTATCGATAACCTAAGTTTTGTAAAACTTAAAAATAATAAAAGACGTTATCCTAGATTTATATTGAATGACTCAATAGAAACGCAGATGATGATAGGCAATCACGTATTTTCTATAGAAATAAACGATATTTCCAAAGACGGAATAGGCTTTATATTTTCTTCCGAAAGGAGTATGTTGGGTTTAGCCGGAAAATCGGGGTTTATTCAGTTAAACTACAATAACATTCTTTTAAGAATCAGCGGAGATATCGTATGGATAAACAGATTTTCGCGGAATGAATACATAGGAGGTATGCTCCTTTACACAAACAATCAAGATAAGAATATAATTACCGATATAATATTTGAAAACATATTTAAAATAGAAAGCGAGCTTTTTAGATTTATGTCTTTTGTGAGCTGCGAAGACGTAATTTAATTGAAACAATAAAAAAAATAAAAAAGGAGATTTTGTTTTATGAAAATTAAGAAAAAATTCACGATATCGTTAGTTCTTCTGCTCTTTATATTTATCGCGTCATCGTCGCTAAGCGGATGCGCCACTTCTAGGGCAACCGCCGCAAGCGGGACGACGGGGGCACTGTTTGGGGCAGGAACCGGTTTTGTAGTGGGAGCGCTGACCGGAGGACCGATAGGCGCCATAATAGGAACGGCGGCGGGCTTGTCCATAGGTTACGGGGTCGGCTATATTACCGGAAAGTATGTGGTTACCCGCGAAGGCGGAATCAGGGGAGTATCTATGCTTAGCGTTCCGTATAGACTGGCAAGCAATAAATTTATATACGATCCGCAAAGCAGTGTTAAAATTAATTTTAATAAAGTAAAAGGAGTATTGATATCGAATTTAAAAATTTACACCGTTCCAAAATCGGTTAAGGCGGGCGGACAGATAAGCTTAAATATGAAATATGATGCTTTGGGTTCCTCCGTAAATATTAAAAATTCTTCTATTCAGGAAACAAGAATACTCGAAGGATTAGACGGGAAGATTTTTTATACTCATACATCTACTACCAATATCGAAGAGGAAGGTTTCTATAAAACGGCGCTTTCGGTAAAACTGCCTAAAAAGACGCCTAAAGTTTATATCTACGAAGCCATAGTCAAGGTGAACAACGTAATTACGGCATTGAGTTCCATGCTGATATTGGTAAAGTAATCAGGTTATTTTTTTATTCGGTTTTCAGTGCCGTTTATGAGCCTTTTTATATTAGGGGAATGTTTATATATTATCAACGCCGCTATAAACATCGAAGCGGCAAATATATAAATATTTTTTAGCGTATAAAATACTAAAAACGGCATAAAAAATGCGCTTACGATAGAAGCGAGGGAAACGTATTTAGAAGAAAATAATATTGCCAAAAATATTAAAAAAGCGATTAGAACGGCTTCCGGAGAAACGGCTAAGAAAACCCCGAGTCCGGTAGCAACCCCCTTGCCGCCTTTAAATTTTATAAATACGGAGAAACAGTGCCCCGCAACCGGCGCTATAATTATTAAAGACAGAAAGATTAAATCCGCCGCGGATATGGACTGCGTAGCGTATCCGTGCCGTCCGAATAACCTAATTGCTAAAAATACCGGTAAAAATCCTTTTCCGGCGTCTATTATTAAGGTAATTAAACCGAATTTCTTTCCTATTACTCTTGAAACGTTGGTAGCTCCAAGGTTGCCGCTCCCCTCCTTCGTTAGGTCCGGGACACCCTTTAATTTTGCAATTATTGCGGAAGTCGGGAAACTGCCTATTAAGTATGCTCCGAATATAAAAAGTATGTCATACATTTAAGCAATTTTTTCCCCGCAATATGGACAAAATTTAAGCCCCGGCATTAAGGGGATTTCCATTCCGCATTTTTTATTCGAACATATTTTGTTTGTTTCCAAACCGTTTAATTTAGTGGTTACCGCATTGCTTAACTTGTCCACAAACTTTTCGAATTTCTTATCGTCGCTTTTTTTAAAATTTTTTGTGATTTCATCGATTAAAACAGTGTCGATGGAAAGCCTCTTCTCAAGGCTTTTTTTGTTTATATAAAAATATACCTTAAATTTATTTATTTCTTTTCTGGTTATAATATCCTCATCGATAAATTTTTTAAAGCTCTGGCTGATAATGGACGGGGCAAGACCTGTTTCCTCTTTAACCTTTTTTGTGGTTATAGGCTTTTTTTCGTTGTTTATATAATATTTTATTATCATTGCATATACCATAAACTCCGACGGCCCCATTAATTTTATCTGAAAGTTTGTGATAAGGTATCTGCTTGTCCATAACGCAAGAGCAATGTAATAAAATTTATTGTAATTATCCGATTTGGATAAAAACTCATCAAGATTTTTTTCCTGAGTTTCTGTTATTGTTTTATTGCTTTTCAATAAATTAACGGTTCCTTTGATTAAATTATCTATGACGGGAGAATCGGATTCGCTGAAGCCGCAAAATTTTAACGCAATTATGTTTATTTCGTTAAACTTTTTAAGCTCGGCATAAGGAAGGATATAGTTGGTTTTTCTTTTATCTTCGCTCAACGTAGATTTTTTAATGAGCTTTTCATCCTGCAGTTTTTTGAGAACCGTAGCGAGATGGGGCGTGGAAACATATAAACGGTTTAATTCCTTATAGGAAACCGTCACCCCGTTTTTTTCGAATTCTTTTTTTTCTTTAGCGGACGAGTGAGTATATTTGTATGCAAAGTATGCGAAAATAGTAAATTCGATATCGGTTAAATACG
Organism: bacterium; assembly: GCA_021781285.1. Classification (GTDB taxonomy): domain Bacteria; phylum SZUA-79; class SZUA-79; order Acidulodesulfobacterales; family Acidulodesulfobacteraceae; genus Acidulodesulfobacterium_A. Next base: position 3,366 of record JAJXXD010000186.1, read on the forward strand.
CGACGTTTTTATAACCGCCCGGTATATTTGTTATGGTGTCTTTTATTAATTTTTCCCTGCTTAAGAAAAAAAGAGAGAAAAGAATATAAAGTTTTGCCTGCAGAGTTTTCATTTTTTTTAAACCTCTATTGTTATTAATTACATTAATGGTATAAAAATAAAAAATAAATAAACTTATTTTGTATAATTTAGAACTTCATATATTTTTTTACTATTATAATATTTTGTTTTATTAATGTAAAGAAAAAATTGAATTTTTTCTAATGATGTAATAGAATAAATATATGAATATAAATAGAGACCTTACGGCAAACCTGGATTATTTTATAGAAAAATTCGGCTCTTCGCTAAGCCCGGAAGCAATAATAAAAGAAGATATTTTGAGGCAGGGAATCGCTTTCGACGAGGTTTCGCATGAAGAAAATTTTTCGAGCAAATCGTATTTCATTTTTTCATTCAACGTCGATAACGACGGCGACGTAATTAATAAAAAATATCCCGAAGAAATAGCGGTTAAAAACGGGCCTTACAACCTGAAACGAACCATTATTTCGGTAAGAATCAATAAAACCTCGCCTTATATTATTAAATACGAATCGGAATCAGGCGGCTATAAACTTTATCTTGAAGGCGGTTATATCGGGGATGTTTCTTTTTCTCCGGAAAAGTCTTATATGCTAAAAAAAACCGAATTCGGAAAATCGGTTAGGGACGTCGCGCCTACTATAGAATGGGGCTATCTTATATATCTTGCCGTATTCAGAATGTGCCAGTATTTTGAAAATCATACGGAATGCGCATTCTGCGATATGAACTCAAATTACTTAAATCAAAAAAAAGCAAATAAAAATTATTCCGCGGTTAAATCGGTCGAGGACATTATAGGCGCTCTATCCATAATAGAATCTTCCGAAGATTCTTCCGCAGGGGCATATACTTTAACGGGCGGAAGCATCATAGACGAGATCGGGTTTAAAGGCGATACGGAAATAGATTTTTACGTCAGGTTTCTTGAAGCTATAGAAGAAAAGTTTAAAGGAAGATGGATAAGCAAAGTCGTGGTGCAGGCGCATACGCAAAAAAACTTAATGAGGCTTAAATCCGCCGGCGCTTATATTTACCATACTAATTTTGAGGTATGGGATAAAAGTCTTTTTGAAAAAATTTGCCCCGGCAAATCTAAATTTATAGGAAGGGACGAATGGGTTAAAAGAATCGTGGACGCAGTTGCGGTCTTCGGCGAATATAAGGTTATTCCAAATTTCGTCGCCGGCGTAGAACTTTCAAGGCCGTTCGGGTTCGAAAGCATAGACGATGCGGTGAATTCAACCGCCGAAGGGCTTGAATTTTTTATGTCTAAAGGCGTTATTCCGAGATATACTACATGGTGTCCGGAAAAAACCAGCAAACTCGGAAAATTAGGCAATTCATCCGCTCCGCTGGAATATTATGTCAAACTCCTGCTCAAATGGCATGAGCTTCATTATAAATATAATCTTCCGGTTCCGGAAGGCTACGGCGCGGCGGGACCGGGCAAAGCCGAGTTCTCGGTCAGTGCATTTATGGATGCTTTTAAGGTTGAAACAATATGAAAATTGTGTTATCATAAATAATATATATATATTTATATATCTATATAAATAATGGATTCCCGCTTTCGCGGGAATGACAAAGGGTAAATTTATAAATCTAAATAAAAGAGAGGTTATTATGATTGACGGAAACGAAATGGACGGAAATAAAGATTATTATGAAGAAGGGGCGGACTCCTGCGGCTGTGGAGGCGGTGAGGAAGAGGACTCCTGCGGATGCGGAAGCGGAGGTGAAGACGAAGGTTCTTCCTGCGGATGCGGAGGCGGCGAAGGACATGGACATGGGCACGGAAGTAAGAACCCGTTTGACGAGCAAACGCCTATAAGCGGCGTGAAAAGCATTATAGCCGTTGCAAGCGGGAAAGGCGGAGTAGGAAAATCGACATTCAGCGTTAATCTGGCTATTACGCTGGCAAACCAGGGAAAAAAAGTAGGACTTTTAGATGCCGACCTTTACGGTCCCAGCGTTCCTACAATGATGGGAATAAACAAAAGACCGGACCTTACGTCTAATAATAAAATCGTCCCCCTTGAGAAATTCGGGATCAAACTTATGTCGTTAGGATTTTTGATTCCGGAAGATGCTCCCGCTATATGGAGAGGACCGGTGGTAATGCAGGTTATAACCCAGTTTTTAAAAGACGTGGAGTGGGGTGAAATAGATTTTCTCGTGGTAGATCTTCCTCCGGGAACCGGCGATATTCAGCTTACGCTGGTGCAGACTGTTCCGATAAATTTCGCCATAGTCGTTTCGACTCCGCAGGATATTTCGCTTATAGACGCAAAGAAGGCTCTTGCAATGTTCGATAAAGTGAACGTGCCGGTTTTCGGAATAGTCGAAAATATGAGCTATTTTATATGCCCGCATTGCGATAAGCGTTCGGACATATTTAAACACGGCGGGGCAAAGACGGCTGCCGAAAAATTGGGCGTAAATTTCCTCGGGGAAATACCTATAGTCGAAGATATTTGCGAACTGTCCGATAAAGGCGAACCTATAATGACTAAAGACATACATCCCGAGGTAAAATCGGTATTTAATAAAATATCGGATTCCTTGATTCTAAGGTCAGAGCAGAAGGTTGGGGCATAGAACATAAAACGATATTTAAAAGATGTAAACATAAAAAAATTATTAAATCTATTAAGGAGGATTTACTAAATGGCTTCAGAAAAAGTTTTAGCGTTTACGGATTCAAATTTCGATGCCGAGGTTTTAAAATCCGATAAGCCCGTGCTTGTCGATTTTTGGGCTGTATGGTGCGCTCCGTGCAGGGCGGTTGCTCCGGTAATCGATGAGATTGCATCGGATTACGACGGGAAAATTAAAGTCGGTAAAGTCAATGTTGACGAAAATCAGGTTATTCCGGGCAAATACGGAATAAGGGGAATACCCACCGTCATTCTCTTCAACAAAGGGCAAGTCGCAGACCAGATAGTCGGAGCGGCTCCAAAAGGTTCTTTCAAGCAGATGATTGACAAAGTTGTCGGCAATTAACGGCAAATTAAATTATACGAATAAAAAGGGTTAAAGTAAAATAAAAGGGGTCAGATTTAAAATCTGACCCCTTTTATTTTTGACCGCCCTTGATTTTTCCTCTATTAGTTAAAAGTTTATAACCACTTCTTTTATCGATTTGCTTGTCGATTTGGATACGGTAAAATTTATATTATCTATCGTAAATTTTTCGCCCGGAACGGGTATGCGTCCAAGCCTGTCCATTATTAATCCGGATACGGTTTCATAGTCCGCTTCCGGACTGTTTATAACGCCTACGTTAAAAAGTTCGGATAGCTCGTCTAAAGTCAGCCGTGTGTTTATTAAATAAGTATTTTTGCCTATTTTTTTATACATAGCTTCTTCTTCGTCGGTTTCGTCCTTGATTTCACCAACTATTTCTTCGAGAATATCTTCGAATGTTATTATCCCCGATGCCCCGCCGTATTCGTCCACGACCACGACCATCTGCTGGCGGCTTTTTTGCATTTTGAGCATTATGTTGGATATTCTTAAGGTTTCGGGTATAAATAATACCGGTTTTGCAATTTCCCCCATCACTTTATCCGCATTTTCGGGATTATATATGTCGAAGGCAAAAACCAAGCTTGATATATTGTCTATACGGTCTTTATAAACAGGTATTCTTGAATAATTAGTATCCCCGAAAATCTGCCTTGCTTTGCTTATGCTGTCGTTTTCGTTTAATGCTATCACGTTTATAAGCGGAATCATAACATCTTTGGAAGTTTTATTTCCGAATTCGAATATCCTTTTTATTATTTTTTTATCGTATTCTTTGAATTCTTCAATATTTCCGCTAATCGTAAGAACTTTAATAAGTTCGTCTTTCGTTAAAAAAACATTTTTAGACTTGTTTTTAAAAATTAAATTTAATAGTTTGGAAAGGGCTATAAAAATTATATTTACGGGAAAGAATATTACGGTAAAAACGGTTATAAGCGGAATGCTCTTCAGCATAAGGCTATTTGCGTGGCGCCTGAAGAGCATCTTGGGAATAATTTCCCCGAAAATAACCATAACCGGCGTAAGAATGACCGCTACCGCAAACGGGGTATAAGATTTTGCATATTCGTATATAAGGGCGGTAGCAAGAATCGTTGCAGAGGTGTATGCAATATTATTTCCAATTAATGAAGTGGAAAAAGTGCTTTCCGGTTTCCTTGTCATTAAAAGCAAAAATTTTGCAAGCCTGCTTCCCTTAGCTTCCTTATGCTTAATTTTAATTTTATCGTAGCTGATGATTCCTATTTCGGAACCGGCAAAAAATCCTTCAAAAAATATAGCCGCAATTATTATAAGGATATAAATATATATATTATTAGACGTCATATTCATCCTCTATTTCTCCGAAAATTTCTTCCAGCAAATCCTCCATAGTTATAATACCTGCCATTTTTCCATATTCGTTGACTACGACGGCTATATGTATTTTTTTCTTTTGAAGCTCTCTGAAGAGTTCGAGCGCATTTTTAGAACCGGGAATAAAATAAGGTTTTATCAGGAAAGAATTAAGAGTTCTTTTTTCTTCGCTTTTATTATAAACCTTGGGCAGGATATTCTTGGCAAGGATTATTCCTATTATATTGTCTTTTTCCCTGAAATATATCGGAATCCGCGAGAAATGATTGGTTTCTATAAGTTCTACGGCGGAGGAAACCGGAGTGTTGACGTCCAATTCAAACACGTTATCTTTTTTAGTCATAATATTAGAGGCTTTTAAATACGAAAGTTTTAAAAAATTTTTTATAAATTCATATTCTTTTTCTTTTATTTCCCCTTCATTTTTGCCTATTTCAATAATAGTTCTTAATTCTTCATTTGATATCGACTCTTCCTTTTTCAGTTGAAGCCGCTTTCCCGCAAAGCCTGTTTTTTCTATTAACAATCCCGCAAAATAGACTGCATGAAAAAACATATGAGAAACCAATAAAGATAATTCAACGGGTTTTTTAAGGGCAATTATCTTAGGAACTATTTCCGCAAGAATGATAAGGGTAAGCGAAATGGATATAATGGAATAAATAACCGGCATATGTTTAAAATATTGGCTTAAAATTATAGACCCGATGCTTGCCGTTATAACATTTGCCGCCATATTTCCAATTAAAATTATTACAAGGAATACAGACGAGTTTCGTATCAGAAAAATTACCTTATTTTTTTTCCTTATATTTAATTCATCTATATCTGCCTGAGTAAGAGAAAATACCGAAGATTCCGAAATGGAAAAAACGGATGAAATTATAAGGAATAAAATAAACAACAAAAATGAAATAAGGATATACATAGAGAGTTTATAAATGTTTAAAAGTAAAGTCTTTAGGAAAGTAAAGAGCGCCGCCCTTTAAAAAATTTACGCATCCGGGCTTATCGGTTATATGCCCGATTTTTTTTATTTTAACTCCGGCGGTTTTTGACAATTTCAGCAGTTCTTTTTCTTTATATTCTTCCGCCGTCCATAAAAGCTCGTAATCTTCCCCGAATGAAACCGCTTTGTCGATATAATCTCTGATATTTAAAATCATGCAGATATATTTCAATTCCTCATTTATCGGGATCTCGTCAATATATATTTCGCATCCGCATCCATTGCCGATTACGTTAAAAATATCTTTAACAAGTCCGTCGCTTATATCCGTTAACGAATTGGCGAGTTTTTTTTCCGATAATTTCCTGCCTAAATTTATCCTCGGTTGCGGAAGTTTATATTTATCTATTAAATTTTCTATAAGTTTTTTATCCTCGGACTTGAGGTTCGGATAGTTTTTAAATATATAATTTTTATTGTCGTTAAGATAAAACGCCATCCATGAATTTCCGAGTTCTCCCGAAACATATACTTGTTCACCCGTTTTAGAACTGAATCTCTTAATGACGTTTTCGTCTTTATAGTCGCCTATTATGGTTGCAGATATAGAAAATTCGGAGGATTTGGATATATTTCCGCCTATAAGCGAAACCCTGTATTTTTTTGCGGTATCTATGATTCCCCTTAATGTTTGCCTGATATTATCTTCGTTTACATGCGCGGGTATAAAAAGAGACAAAACCAATAATCTCGGAATTCCGCCCATAGCGGCAATATCGCTTAAATTTACGAGTAAAGATTTTTCTCCTATTTCATAAAAATCGTATAAATCAAAATTAAAGTGGATATTTTCGGTTATGCTGTCGGAACTCACGAGCATACGATTTTTATCTTCGATAATAGCGCAGTCGTCGCCGATTGATTCAATAACTAACGATTTATTAAACTTTTGGGTTTCGAGGCTTAATCGCTCTATCTCTTTTATTAAACCCGTTTCATTTAACTTTTCTTTTTTTATCACCCTTATTTTTATTAATTGGTTTAACTTTATTAGGCGCGCCGGCATCTATATCGGATATGCCGATTATCGCATGTTTTATGACCTCGTCCATATGCCTGACCGGTATAAATTTGAGGTTTTTCTTAACTAACGGGGAAATATCCTCCAGATCTTTTTTGTTCCTTTCCGGTATCAGAATAGTTTTTATACCGGCTCTTAAAGCGGCTAAGGATTTTTCTTTCAGTCCGCCGATAGGCAGAACGTTGCCCCTCAGGGTTATTTCGCCGGTCATAGCGATGTCTTTTCTGACCGGCTTTTTCAGCAACGCCGAAATCAGCGAAGTCGCCATAGTTATTCCCGCAGAAGGTCCGTCTTTGGGTATGGCTCCTTCCGGTATATGAATATGAATATCGTTTTTCTCAAACGTATCGGCTTTAATGCCGAGTTCGTCGGCTTTCGACCGTGCATAGCTGACTGCGGCATGGGCGGATTCTTTCATAACGTCGCCGAGCTGGCCCGTAAGCGATACCCCCCCCTTGCCTTTAACGAGGATAGTTTCTATGTATAAAACTTCTCCGCCGACCGGCGTCCATGCAAGACCGGTGGATACGCCTATTTCGTCTTTCTGCCTCTCTTCCCCCGGAAGAATTTTTATCGTTCCAAGGTATTTATGTATATTTTTATCGGTTATAATATATTTCTTAATTTTATTTTCAGCTATGAGTCTTGCGATTTTCCTGCATACCGTTCCTATTTCCCTTTCCAAATTTCTTAAACCGGCTTCACGGGTATAACCCGCAATAATGGTTTTTACGGCACTCGGCTTAAATTCGATATAATCTTTTTTTAATCCGTTTTCCTTAATCTGTCTGGGTATAAGATATTTTTCGGTTATTTTTTCTTTTTCCTCGAGAGTATATCCCGATAAATTTATAATTTCCATCCTGTCTCTTAAAGGAGAAGGTATAGTGTCGGCAACGTTGGCGGTTGCAACGAACATTACGTTCGACAAATCAAAAGGAACATTCAGGTAATGGTCTGAAAAAGAAAAATTCTGCTCCGGATCCAAAACTTCTAAGAGAGCGGAAGACGGGTCGCCTCTAAAATCGGTTCCAACTTTATCGATTTCGTCTATCATAAAAACCGGATTATTGGTCCCCGCCTGTTTTATTCCCTGAATCACTCTTCCCGGAAGCGCTCCGACGTATGTTCTTCTGTGTCCCCTTATTTCGGCTTCGTCATGCACGCCGCCGAGAGAAACCCTGATGAATTTTCTATTCATGGCTTTTGCTATAGATTTGCCGAGGGAAGTTTTTCCGACGCCGGGGGGACCGATGAAGCATAATATCGGACCTTTCATTTTTTTATTTAGTTTTCGGACGCTTAAATATTCAAGTATTCTCTCTTTGATTTTTTCAAGGTCGTAGTGGTCTTCGTCCAGAATTTTTCTTGCAGTTTCTATATCAAGATTGTCCTTGGTCTTTTTTGACCACGGTATATCGGAAAGCCATTCCAAATAAGTCCTTATCGTAGATGCTTCCGCGGCGTCCTGATGCATAGATTCCAATCTTGATAACTGTTTTTCGGCTTCTTTCATAACTTCGGCAGGCATTTTTGCCGCGATTATTTTTTCCCTTAATTCGGCTATTTCCTGAGATTTTTCATCCGTTTCGCCGAGTTCCTGCTTAATCTGCCTAAGTTGTTCCCTTAGAAAATAATCCCTCTGGGTTTTCGTCATTTCTTCTTTTGCCTGGGATTGAATTTTAGCCTGCATAGAAAGGATTTCTATTTCTCTTGCAAGTATATCGTTGACTCTTTTAAGCCTTTCCGCCTGGTCGGTTTCTTCGAGTATTTTCTGGGATTCGTCTATTTTTAAGCCTAAGTTGGATGCTACTATATCCGCAAGCCTCCCGGGATTGTTGATATTTTCAAGTATTATTAATATGTCCTGAGACGGGAGCCTGCCGAGAGATACATATTTTTCAAGCTGTTCTTTTACGTTTCTCATAAGAGCGTCAACAGCCGGAGTAATTTCCGCAATGTTCTCATCTTTGATTTTAGACACTTTTACAAGATAGAACGGTTTTATTTGAACGAATGTTTCTATTTTGGCTTTTAATAAACCCTGCACTAATATCTTAACTCTTCCGTCCGGAAGTTTAAGCATTTTCATAATCATTGCGACGACGCCGACATCGTATATATCGTTTTGAGAAGGTTCTTCGACTATTATGTCTTTTTGGGCGGATAAAAGGATTAATCTGTCTTTAGACAGGGCTTCATCTACCGCTTTAATGGAAGCCTCTCTTCCTACGAAAAGCGGAATTATCATAAAAGGAAAAAGAACAAGGTCCCTAATGGGCAGAAGCGGTATGACTTCGGGCAGCTGAATTTCTTCAGGCAAATCTTGCTGTTCGATGTTTTCTCCTTTTCCTATAACAATTTCGTTAAGATTAGCGCCGTTCATATTAGCATCGATTTTATTCATATTTTATTCCCCTGTTATGCTGTAATGTGTATGTATAAATATTATACTATAATTATAGAATTATAGCTATAATCGCTTGATAAATTTTACTATATATTTATGAAATAGGTATCAAAGTTTCGGAGTTTATAAAAATATCTCCTATTTCAAAATTTATGCTTAAAACCCCGTCGGATAAGACCGCTCTAATATTTTGCTTGGAAGGAGTAACAGGCAGCAGGACAAATCTTTCGAACCTGCCGAACCTTCTTTCTATGCAGAAAAAATTAACCTTAGATTTTATTTTCGGCTCCAATTTCCATCTTATGGCAAGGATGTTATTATGAACGGCTAATAATATGTTGTCTTTGGAAATCCCCGGCAGTTCAATTTCGATAGTCAATTTGCTTTTATTCGTGTATATGTCTATAGGTGCGGAGTTTGTCTTGAAAGCATAAGGCAGGTCCTCCATGGGAAAAAACCCGAAATGAAAGTGAAAAATCCTTTCCACCTCGTTTTTAAATTTTATCATCTTTCTGCTGAAGTTTTCGTTATCGTCAAAAAATTTCATAATTTAATTTCCGCAATTTAATTTCCGCACCATTCCGATTTTTTAATAAATTCCATTAAGCCGCTTCTTATTTCATCGTTTTTTAATCCGTAAATTATCTGCGCTTTAAGCAGGTCTAACTTGTTGCCGCCGTCGTATCTGTTCCCTTCGAATTCTAAGGCATAAACGGGTTGAATCTGCAGAAGCGACTTTATTGCGTCGGTTAGCTGAATCTCTCCTCCTTTGCCCGGTTTAGTATCTTTGAGGAAGTTGAATATATCCGGCATCAAAATATATCTTCCTATTATGGCAAGATTGGACGGGGCGTCTTTAAGCTCAGGTTTTTCAACGAGGTCTTCGACGGCGTATAATCCTTTTTCAATCTCTTTTCCGCTTATTATTCCGTATTTTGAAACATCTTCGTCTTTTACTCTTTGAACGGCTAAAACGGAATATCTGAAATTTTTATATATATCCACCATCTGTTTCATAACCGGCGTATCCGAGTCTATAATGTCGTCGCTTAAAACAACAGCGAACGGTTCTTCGCCCACCATGTTCTGCGCGCATAAGATTGCATGCCCCAAACCAAGCGCTTCTTTTTGCCTCGTATATGTAAGGCTGATTCGACTGGATATTTCATCTACGGATTTAAGCAGGTGGTGTTTTCCTTTTTCTTTGAGTAAAATTTCGTGTTCTATAGACCTGTCGAAATAATCTTCGATAGCCGTTTTGCCCCTGCCCGTAATAATTATTATATCCGTAATATCGGCGCCCATGCATTCTTCCACCCCGTATTGTATAAGCGGCTTATCCACCAATACAAGCATTTCTTTAGGGATTGATTTAGTAATCGGCAGAAGCCTTGTTCCTAGACCGGCGGCCGGGAAGACCGCCTTGTTAACCTTCATAAAATAGATAGCCTCCGTATATTTTAACTGAATGAATACTGAAATTAATATATCATAAAAAAAAAATTTATCAATATTATTTTGATAATAATCATACTTTGTGGTAGAATAACATATCTAAGTTAAATGACAATAAAAATAACATAAAACCTAATAAAATAATATAAAAATGAACAGAAGAAATATACAAATCGTTAAAGCCTTGATTTTTATTCTGGTTATTGTTCTTATCTCTATCTTAATAATAAAAACTCCTTATCTGCTGAAGAAAAGTAAAGATTATGCGGTTAAAAAATCCGGCAATAAGGTTTTAGCGCCTCTTTTCTCCGTTTCCGGCATTAACTATAACGGAAAAATTTTATCTCTGAAAAATTATAGAGGGAAAATAGTTTTAGTAAATTTCTGGGCTACATGGTGTCCTCCCTGCAGAGATGAAATTCCAAGATTGGAAAAATTTTACAAATTACACAAAAAAGACGGTTTTGCAATAATAGGTCTTTCGGTTAACAATCAGGGGAAAAACTACGTCCTGCATTTTATAAAGACTTTTAAAGGCGGAATAATAACTTATCCGGTTGGAATGGCGGATTATTCCATAGAAAAGGCATACGGAAATATATATGAAATTCCGCAGTCGTTTTTGATAGATAGAAACGGTTATGTCGTTAAACATATAACCGGAGAAATACCGCGCGGTTATTTAACTTATCAATTTAATAAGTTGAATAAGCCGAACGTAAGTAAAAAATAGAATGTTTATACGGAGAGATGGCCGAGTCCGGTTGAAGGCGATTGACTCGAAATCAACGGAGTTCAGCGAAGCTCATTGTAGGCGTAAGCTTACCGGGGGTTCGGACGCAGTCCGGCAAAGTTCATTCCTCTCTCCGCCGTCAATATGAAATATGAAACTTAATTTACAATTATATAAATATATATAAAGTATTATTTTTTAACGGAGAGATGGCCGAGTCCGGTTGAAGGCGATTGACTCGAAATCAATTGTAGGCGTAAGCTTACCGGGGGTTCGAATCCCTCTCTCTCCGCCATTAAAACAAGCATTGGCGAATAGCGGGGATATAAAATAAAGGGTATTCGGATTCGAACCCCCGAAGGGCGATAGCCCGTAAGGGGAAGTTCGTCGCCTTTAGCGTCCTTAAGGACGCTCATCCCTCCCTCTCCGCCAATCTTCTTTCGCCGCCGGCTCACGTAAATATGAAATTTAACTACGACGTAAATTATATTACAAAAATTACTAAGCTAAGCAAAGAGTTTGTTCTGGAATTGCTTAAATATTTTGACGGTCTTCCTTTGCAGGCGAAACTTGAAGCGTTCTACATAAGCAAGATAATTGAAGAAGACGACGAATTTGCATTTCATCAACACTATTTCAATAAAGATAAATCTGCGGAATATGAATTTTCTTTATTTATTCTCGGAGTTGAAAGAATATACTCGGTAGAACACAGGGAAAGCGAAATAGAAGGCAAAAAACTTTCTTCTTATAAACTTAATTTAATTTCAAAAATAAAAGAACTAAGAAAGCTAAATGAGTAATATTGCCGAAAATAGCAAAAAAAATAACCGCATTAACGGAATTTATATATCCGCCGTTAAAAGAAATTCCGGCAAAACCACTATTTCGATGGCGCTGTCGCGTTTATTAAGGAATAAAGGGCTTTCAGTTCAGCCGTTTAAAAAAGGCCCCGATTTTATCGACCCCATGTGGCTCAATATTGCCTCTGGCAAACGAACTTATAATCTTGATTTTTATTTTATGTCCGGAAATAAAATAAGAAATCACTTTATAAATCATTCGTTAGATTCCGAAATCAGTATAGTAGAGGGGAATCACGGTTTGCACGATTCCTTCGATATATACGGAAAATCTTCCAATGCCGAGATGGCAAAACTTTTAGGCCTTCCGGTAATTCTCCTAATAGACGTGGGCGAGCTGAACAGGGGCGTAGTCCCGCTTATTTTAGGATTTCAGGAATTCGACAAAGAGGTGAATATAAAAGGAATTATCCTCAATAAAGTCCACAGCAAAAGGCATGAAAAAAATTTGCTTAGGGCTATTAAATATTATACCGATTTAAAGGTTGTGGGCAATATTCCCAATAATCCGGAGTTTTCGGTAAAGCAGAGGCATCTCGGTCTTTTATCGACTCTCTCTGCCGAAGAAGTCGAAAAACTTGTCGCGGAAATGTCTTCTAAAATTTCTGAATATATAGATTTGGAAAGTATTATAAAGATTTCAAAAGCGGCAAATAAATCATACCCCGATATCGCCGATATCAAAATAAAAAGAAACAGGGCCGATTCTAAGCCTAACGTCCGCAATCTCCTTAAAATAGGTCTTGCCTACGACAATGCGTTTAATTTTTATTATAACGAAAATTTAGAAGCTCTTGAAGATTTAGGGTGCGAAATAATTAAATTTTCCCCTATAGAAGACAAACATCTTCCGGACGTCGATGCGCTATATATAGGGGGCGGTTTCCCCGAAATATTTTCCGGAGTTCTTCAGGCAAATATCGGCATAAGAAA
>JAJXXD010000039.1 GCA_021781285.1 bacterium
ATCGCAGCTAACCAATCTCTCTTTTACGTCATTACGAGCACAAGCTAACTAATCCTGCAACGCTTCGTAAACCTTGCCGACGGCATCCGGTCCCGGCTTAATCGTTTTCTCGCCCTTATGCCATTTTGCCGGACAGACTTCGTCGGGATGGGCGGATACATATATATTAGCTTCCACCTTTCTGACGAGCTCGTCCGCATTTCTGCCGACGTTAAAGAAATTCACTTCGGATGCGACGAGAACGCCTTCGGGATTAATAATAAACGTACCTCTCAAGGCAAGCCCGCTTTCTTCGTCGTAAACGTCGAACAGCCTTGAAACCTTTCCCGTCGGGTCTGCGCCCATAATAAACTTTACGTTTTCCAAAAGTTTCTCGTCCCCCTGCCACGCCATATGAACAAAATGGGTATCGGTGCTTATAGAAACTATCTGCGCTCCCATTTTTTCCAGTTCGATCTGCTTTTCCGCATAATCGGCAAGCTCGGTCGGACATACAAACGTATAATCTGCGGGATAAAATACCAGAATAGTCCATTTTTTATTTTTTTTAGCTTCTTCTAAGCTGAATTTTCCGAACCCATGGGTCTTCGGATCATAAGTATTGATTTCCCCGAAAGACGGAACCGGTTTTCCGACAGCCGCAATTTCAAATTCTTCATAATTTTCTTCGCACATAAAAATACCTCCTTTTTATAGGGGGCAGACTTAAGTCTGCCCCCTTTCTTAATTAAATAGTAATAATTATCATTTAATATATATTATTTCCTTTAGCATGTCAATATAATTTATTACCGACAGCCCCGATAGCCATAATTTAATTATATCGCATAATAGAAGTTTTTCTTGATAATGGGGATAATGGAAACAAAGGGGGAGATGATTTAGAATTGAGAGGATTGAGGGTCCGGCGTTAGGCGGCGCTTATTTAATCGACCTTGATAATATATGGCTTTACTTTGAATTTCTTTGATATAATATTTTCTATGGATTTAGCCCCGTTAACCGTAGAAAATTTTCCGACCCTGACCTGCTGATAAACCGCTTTTGTGGTCTTGCCGGAAACGCTGATGGGAACTATATATGCAAAAAATCCCATAGAATTAAGCTTGTCCGCCAGAGTTTTAGCCTGCGCATAATTTTTAAGAGCGGCCACTTGAATAGTATAATAAACTTTAGAATTAAAGGGCTTTTTTGTTATATATTTATATACGTAAACAGGCTTTTTTACGTAAACTATTTTAGTTTTTACTTCGGGTTTTACCGCAGGCTTATTTTCGGGCTTTAGAATCTTTTCCGTTTTTTCAGCTTTTACTTTTCCTTTTTTTAAAGAGGCTAATTTTGAAATCGGAGCAAATTTAATATTATCCGAGGAAACGGGATTTTGTTCTTCCGAGTTTTGTCCGGTCTTCTGCGTATTTTTATTTTTTAAGGCGGATTCTTTTATCGTTCCTTCTTTTGAGCTTTTAGGGGACAATTTTTTGCCTATAAAGAGTCCGAATACAAAAACGATAAATATTATTACCAGAAATACGATAACGGCGGTAAGCTTATCTTTTTTCAAATTAGTTTATCCTGTCGCTTTTAAAATTATTTATAAAGTGCATAAGTTCTTCGATGCCCGATATAGTAATCGAAACGTCTCTGGAAAAATCCGGACAGTTGAAAATCTCGATTCCGGAAATGCTGTATTTTTTTTTGCAGACGCCCCTCCAACTGCATACGGCGCACAAAACCACATTCTCATCCATATAATTTTATATCCTCTTTCCCGAATATTATTTAATTTTAATTAATTAAAATTTTAAATTTATTATATCATATATATTAAAAATAAATCCAAATAAAATTAAATCGGCAAATTTCAAAATTTAAAAAACTTAACTTATTTATTTTATATTGTTTAATGTGGTAAAATAATATCGGTAAAAAACAATAATATATTTAATTATCGCTGAAGTTATACTTTACTATATAGCGGGGAACATAATTGACTAAAGAACTTATCATAAATAAAGATGATTTTGAAACGAGGATTGCGTTGATAGAGGACGGCAAGTTGGCCGAAATTTTTATAGAGCGCGACGAAAGCACTCCTAAACACGGAAATATTTATAAAGGGAAGGTGATGCAGGTTCTTCCGGGCATTCAGGCTTCTTTTATCGACATAGGGTGGGAAAAATCGGCATTTTTATATGCCGGGGATTTTTTTGAGATAGAAGGTTCGGATTACGATTTTTTTGAATCCGGAACGGAGGAACCGGAAATTGCGGAAAACGATAAGCCTTCCTCAAAACGCAAAAAACCCAAAAGGAATAGAAAAGGTCTGCCTAATATAGACCAGCTCGTCAAAAAAAATCAGGAAATTCTCGTGCAGATTGCCAAAGAGCCGGTAAAGACCAAAGGCGCCCGGGTTACAAGCCATATATCCCTTCCCGGCAGGTTCCTCGTATATATGCCGACCTCTTCGTCTATCGGAATCTCAAGAAAAATAAGAAGCGACGCGGAGAAAAAAAGGCTTAAAAACATAGTCCTGAAATATAGGAGCGAGGGCACCGGCTTTATAATAAGGACCGCCGCCGAGAATGCCTCCGAAATAGACATCGAAAGAGACATCAAATTTCTTACGAGTTTATGGAACAATATATATAACGAACAGCTTAAAGCAAAAGCCCCTGAACTTATCTTCAGGGACATCGGCCTGTCTTTAAGAGTTTTAAGGGACTTCCTTAATAAAAAAATCGATAAAATTATAATAGACGAAAAAGACGAATACAAAAAGATTACCGAATTTCTTTCTATCCAGTCCCCCGAATACATTAACATCGTTGAATTGTACAAGGGCAAGGGCGGGGTTTCCTTGTTCGACCGCTTCAGCCTCGAAAAAGAAATTTCTAAGTCGCTGAACAAAAAAGTCTGGCTTAAATCGGGAGGCTATATAGTAATAGACCACGCAGAGGCGCTTACGGCGATAGACGTTAATACCGGCAAGTTCGTCGGAAAGAGAAATTTTGAAGACACTATACTTAAAACAAATCTTGAAGCCGCAAAAGAAATCGCGTTTCAATTAAGGCTCAGGAATATAGGCGGAATTATAGTAATCGACTTTATCGATATGGCTAAGGAAGACTCTAAAGAAAAAGTTTACAGAACTCTGGAAGAGTCGCTTAAAAACGACAGGGTCAAAACTACCATTAACAGAATAACGGAACTGGGGCTCGTCGAAATGACCAGAAAAAGGACGGGTAACAGCCTCGCGGCCGTGTTTTTGGAACAATGCCCTATGTGTGAAGGCTCCGGTATGATAAAATCTACTCAGACCATCTGCTTTGAAATATTAAGAGCGGTTTCCCGCCATGCAAAAAAGACGAGGGCAAAAAAAATTACGGCTACCGTTCACCCGGGCGTTATGAATAAGCTGTATGAAAACGAAAAAATAATAAAAGCGCTTGAAGAAAAAATAAATAAAACGATAAATATTAAAATGCAGGACGGCTTTTATCCTGAATATTTTGAGATTTCCTAAACCCGCCCGTCATTGCTAACACATGAGATTGATTAAGAAAAAGGGGTCTGATTTAAAATCAGACCCCTTTTTCTTTTTATTAATCTGCTTGTCATTGCGGGCGCATGAGATTGCTTCGTCGCTTTAAGCTCCTCGCAATGACACCGTTACGTCATTGCGAGCGTTAGCGGACAAAGTCCAGCGCAGCTAACTCCAGCGAAGCTAACCAATCTGTTTGTCATTGCGAGCGTTAGCGAAGCAATCTGTCCTTGTCTTTTCCGCCCGCCTTATTAGTATTTTTGTCTTTTTTGTTTTTACCTATAAATTTAAATACTATCTCGCCGGGCTTTATCATATTAAGTTTTTCCCTTGCCAGATTAGCGATATATTGTTTGTTATAAGTCAGTTCATAAATCTGATTGCTTATTTTTTTATTGCCTTTTTTAATTCGGGCAATATCTTTATCCATACCTTGCTGTTCTGCCCTTAACCTGTACACTTTTACCACGCCCTTA
>JAJXXD010000033.1 GCA_021781285.1 bacterium
TAAAGGTTTTATGCTCTTCAAAGGCTTTCCTGATATCCTCGTCGGTGATTTCGACGCAATTTTTGTTTTTCTCTTTTCCGTTTTCCATAATGGTAATAGTAATTTTAAATTTGATTAATTAAAATTTTAAGTAAATTATAACATACGGCGCAGTAAAATTACGTGACTTTTATCACATTATAAATCTTCATACTCCGGCTGTTCAAGCAAAATCTTTTCACCGGAAATATCCTTCAAGTTTTTTGCCTTATACATCCTGACCGCCCCGAAACTGCATATATCTTTGCATAAATTACAGCCGGTGCATAAAAACGGTTCAAGCAATATTTTCTTTTCTTTGAACATTAAAGCGCCTGTAGGGCATAATTCCCAGCAGTTTGAGCAAAAGACGCAGTTTCCGTTTAATCTGGGCAGCCTGATGTTCAGCAGTGGCAGCAGTTCTTCGTTATATTTCAAAAACCTGTATATTTTTTTCTGTCTTTCTATAAGCAATTTATTTATTTTTTTCCCGCCCTTATCTCCGGCGTCGATATATTCCGAATAAAGCTCGGACAGCGGCAAATCTTCTATGGAAATATCTTCTATTACTTTTTTGGCGTTATTTTTAATGCCTCTAATCGAATTTTTAAAAAAATCTCTTCTGTTCAGCGTTTCGACTTCTTGATTGCATTTTCCGCCGTTAACGGATTCTCCGTCTATATTCTCGTTAATTTTTACGGGTTCGGCAAAGTCGTCCGCGGTTTGTTCTTTCGAAAATAGGCCATAGTCGAAATCGTTAATATTGATTTGCGCAAAAGCATTTTCCGCATTTAAAAACTTCTTTATTTCGTTAACCCTTTTTAATTTTTTATTATAAAAATATTTTAGCTTGCATGATTTGCAGTCTTCGGTTATAAAAAATATTTTACTTCCTTGTTTTATAAGAGATATAATGTCTATATCTTCAATCCCGTAAAGGCATTCTATCTTATTAACGGCTTTTTTATTTTCTGTTTTTGCGCAAAAATAATAAATATTACCTGCGGACGCCCGCCCGCCGCCCTGCTCGACTGAAATATTATTTTTAACGTAAAAAACCGAATTCGGGCAGATATAAAGACAGGCGTTGCAATTAGAACAGTTTTCCAGAATCTTTATATCGTCGTCGGTTATTTTTATCGATAAATCGGGGCATCTGTCTATGCATTCATAACAGCCCGCCATGGGAGTTTTAAGCCTGACGCAAAAATCGGGATTAATGAAAACCCCGCTTCCGCCGCCGCTATTTAACAGTTTTTCAATCAAGCCGAGTATATTCATTGTTTGTCGTTCTTAATATATTTAAAATTTCTAATATCTCTTTTTCGGTTTTTGCATTGTTGACCATACACCTTAATCCTTTTGATCCCTTAAATCCTTTTAAAAAGTTATAAAGATGCGGCCTTATAAGATTATGCCCTCTTTCCCTGCCGTAAAACAAACTTATTTCTTCCATCAACTCTGCGATTATGTCTATTTTTTGATTTATATCGAGATTAGTACGATTGGCATTAAGATAATCGCCGAATACCCAAGGCTTGCCTATAGCCCCTCTTGCAAACATAATTCCGTCAACTCCGGTATAATCTTTTATGGTTACCGCATCGTCAACCGTAAAAATATCGCCGCTTGCATATACCGGAATGGCAATTTCTTCTTTAAGTTTTTTGGTTAAAGAATGGTCTGCCGCCCCTCCAAACATAAGCGACCTAGTCCTTGGGTGAAAAAATACAGCATCTACGCCTGATAGCTCGGCAATTCTACCTACTTCCAGAAAATTAACCGAATTTTCGTCAAACCCGCTTCTGATTTTTATCGTAAAGACGGAATCTTTTAATGCGCTCCTGACGGATTCGACTATCAGGGAAAATCCTTTTATGTCTTTCAATATCGCGCTGCCTGCGCCTGTTTTCACGACTTTTTTAACGGGACAGCCCATATTCACGTCTATAACTTTAAATCCTTTATCTGCCGCTTTTTTAGCCGCTTGGGCCAGAATATCGCCGGTGCTTCCGAAAAGCTGAATTCCTGTTTTATCGATACCGCTTCCCGTTTCCAGCAGTTCCAGCGTTCCCCTGTCATTATGCAAAAAACCCGCCGCGCTTATCATTTCGGTAAAAGAAAAATCTGCGCCGCATTTCAGGGCTATTTTTCTGAAGGGATACCCCGTTATTCCCGCCATAGGAGCAAGAATACACTGCCCTAAATTAATTTTGTCCATTAAATGTCTTAATAATATTATCTTCTATAAAATCGGCGATTTTTTCGGAATCATTTATATTTAATTGGGGAACTTCTAAATCTTTTATCAATTCGTCGGCGCATACGAGAATAAGATTAGGGTCGTTTGTAAATCTTGGCTCTAAACCCCCCTCTATATCTTTTCTTAACAGTTCTATTTTTTTCACCTTTAGGTCTTTAAACCCTTCGATTATAACAATATCCGAACCGCTAAAATATTTAGATATTACGGCGGCTGTTTCCGTATCGAAAGACGAATCGATATCGCTGAAAAAAGCCGCTTTACCGTTCGAAATCAGCATAGTGGAGAATGCTCCCGCGTTTTTATGCCTCCATGAATCCTTTCCGGGAATATCCGCTTCAAAATCATGGTCGGTATGCTTAACGGAAGAAACCTTGTAACCTCTTTCGGAAAGAATTTTTATAATTTTTACTATTAGAGTGGTTTTACCGGTGCCGGACTTGGCTATGAAAGAAACGGTTTTAGGCGTTTTGTCGTTTTTATGCATAATTTTTATATAAAATTTCTTAAAGTATATAATATAATTAATTATAACAAAATTTGAAATAAAACCAATCTTAAATAAAGTTCATAAATTATGGATATTCACGGTTTATCGTCTGTCGAAGTTGAAAAATTAATCGAGCAATACGGGCTAAACACTATAAAAGAACAAAAAAAACACCCGTTTATTATTTTCCTTTCCAAATTCTGGAATCCGGTTGCGTGGATGCTCGAGTTTACTTTTATTGTAGAATTAATACTCGGAAAAAACATAGAAGCATATATTATTATAGGATTAATTTTCTTTAATGCCGTCATATCTTTCAAACAGGAAAATAAAGCCGAAAAAGCCCTGGAACTGCTTAAGAAACAGCTTAAAATTATATCAAGAGTTTTAAGGGACGATAAATGGGTTAAACTGCCTGCCGAAGAATTAGTTCCCGGAGATATAATTCATATAAGAATGGGCGATCTGGTTCCGGCAGATACCGAAATCATTTCCGGAAGCGTATTAGTGGATCAGTCCGCGTTAACGGGAGAATCCCAACCGGTGGACAGAAATGAAGGCGGCTCGGTATATTCCGGTTCGGTAATAAAAAGAGGGGAGGCAACTTGTAAAGTTACGGCAACAGGGGCGGCAAGCTATTTCGGAAAAACTGCGGAATTAATAAAATCGGCAAAAACTAAGGGGCATATCGAAGAATTAATTCTCAAAATAGTTCGTTATTTCATTATGATAGACGGCATCCTCGTAGCATTAATACTTGCATATGCCTTAATACAAAAAATGAATTTTGTTGAAATGCTGCCCTTCGCATTAATTCTTTTAGTGGCTTCGATACCGGTGGCGCTTCCGGTTACGTTTACGCTTGCTACGGCATTGGCTTCTATGCGGCTTGCAAATAAAGGCATTCTAGTGACGCATCTATCCGCTATAGAAGATATTGCTTCTATGTCGGAATTATGTTCGGATAAAACGGGAACGTTAACCGAAAATGCCCTTGCGCTTACAGCTTTTAAATCATTCAAACCGTTCGGCGTAGAGGAATTATTTGCATATGCAACTGCGGCTTCGGACGAATCCACCCAAGACCCGATAGATTTGTCTATAATTTCATATGTTAATTCAAATAAAATACAACTGCCCGAAATCGGAAAAGCAGTCAAGTTTATTCCGTTTGACCCCCAGACAAAAAG
>JAJXXD010000138.1 GCA_021781285.1 bacterium
AGTAGAAGAAGATACCCCGAATGCCTTTGCTACCGGCAGAAATCCTCAACATGCCGCCGTCTGCGTTACGACGGGGATTATGAAAATTTTAAACGCCAACGAATTATCGGGTGTTATAGGACACGAACTGACGCACGTAAAAAACAGGGATATTCTTATAAGTTCCATAGCGGCGACCGTTGCAGGCGCAATCAGTATGCTTGCATGGATGGCGGAATGGGGAGCTATGTTCGGCGGTTTCGGCGGAAGAAGCGACGACAGGGAAGGTAATATAATCGGCATAATCGCTATGGCCATACTTGCTCCGCTTATTGCAACAATGATACAGCTTGCCATATCCAGACAGAGGGAATATGCGGCGGATAAAGGAGGCGCGATGTTGAGCGGAAATCCAATGTATCTTGCAAGCGCGTTAAATAAATTAGAGGAAGGAAACGAAGAAGAACCTATGCAGGCAAATCAAATGACGCATGCTACCGCCCATATGTTCATAGTTAATCCTTTAAGAGGCGGCGCATTCAAAAGTTTGTTCAGCACGCATCCGGCTACCGAAGACAGAATCGAAAAACTTAAAGAAATGGCAAGGGGCGGCATATAACTCCCACAGCTTATCCATTAAAAAAATAAAATAAAAAAGAGGAAAAAAATTTGAAAAAGATTGCGCCTTCCATTCTATCCGGAAATTTATTAAATCTTGCCGATGAAATTAAACTGCTGGAAGAGTCGGAAGCCGATTTAATACATATCGATATTATGGACGGCATATTCGTTCCAAACATCACGGCGGGGTGGGATCTTGTCGAAGCTATAAAATCCCGGACAGATATTCCGTTAGACGTCCATTTAATGATAGACAGACCGGAAAGATATATAGAGCAGTTCGTTAAAAGCGGCGCGGACATATTGACGGTGCATTTTGAAGGTTCGGTGCATTTACACAGAACGGTCGAAAAGATAAGGGAACTTGAAGCAAGTCCCGGGGTTGCGATAAATCCGGGAACGCCGGTAGATTTTTTAAGCGAGATACTTAATTATATCGATTTAGTTTTGATTATGTCGGTTAATCCGGGCTTCAGCGGACAGGATTTTATTTATTCTTCTTTATTTAAAATAGAAAAACTACGCAAAATCATAAGGCGGCGCGAATTAGAAACGCTTATCGAGGTTGACGGCGGCATAAAAGCGGTAAATATAGCCGATGTAGCCAATTCCGGGGCGGATATTTTTGTGAGCGGGTCGGGGATATTTAAAACCGATAATTATTTGGAAACGATTAATGAAATGCGCGAAAGAATTTAATGGAAAAAATTAAATAAATGTTTTATAATAATATCCTGTTTAAAATCCGCATCAAAATGCTCTTTTAATAACATTTCTGTATTTTCGGGACGTAGCGCAGCTCGGTAGCGCACTTGCTTCGGGAGCAAGGGGTCGCTGGTTCAAATCCAGTCGTCCCGACCATTCAAAAACTTTTCCAGTCGCATAAAAATCTATTTTTATATTTTTTGCTTAAAAATAACCGTATCTTCAAAATTTAACTTATAAACCTTTAATTAATAAAACCGTTAATAAAAGGTTTATAATGCGTTTAATGAAATAAGCTATAATTTAAAAATAAGTAAATATTAATTAATAAATTTAACATTAATTAAAGGAGAATTTTATGAAGAAAAATTATTTTAAAGTTAAAAACCTTGCGGTTTTTTTACTCTTATTTTCGGCGTTAACCATGTTCACTGGGACATACGCGTTTGCAATGGGACGAGGCGATTCTAATTTTATGAAGCATAAATTTATGAGGAATCGAAAATGTTCATTCAACGTCTTTATGCTTAAAAGAAAACTACGACTGACTAAAAAACAGGTAAGGCAGATTATTATCGCCAAAAAAGAAAAATTTAAGGCTTTAACGGCAAATAAGGGAAATTTAAGGAATCCCATGCTTAACGCTTTAAAATCGGGAACTTTTAACAAAAGCGTTTTTGTTTCCGATTTAACGAATAATGTAAAAAGTAAGGCGGAAATTAAGGCGGATTTTATTTCTAAGTTTTTTAATATCTTAACTCCGGCGCAGAGAAACAGATTTATAAATTTAATTAAAAACAGAATAAAAAACAGAATAAAACATTTAGAATTTATGAAAAAAATGCTTAACGAAAAAATCGATATGATGAAAAAGATGCAGGGAAATTTAGCGAAATAAACTAAAACGGCGGCGATAAAGCATAATCTGATTTATCGCCGCCTTAAATCTTTAAAGTTTCAGGTTTTATAAAGTCTTGACGTATATTATTTTATGTAAATCGATATAAAAAACATTCTTTCCTTTTAAGTATTCATACTTAATTTTTAACCCGTGTTTTTCGAGTATCTGTTTCGTTATGTAAAGTCCAAGACCGAATCCGTCTTTATTTTTTATATTGGTATCTTTTAAAAACGGTTCGAATATTGCTTCTTCGGGGATAGACGATTTATTTCCGGTATTTGTAAAACTTAAAATGCCGTTTTTTATCTCGACGGTTACTTTTTTGTTATCGCTAAATTTAATGCCGTTTTCCATTAAATTTTTAACTGCAATGCTTAGCAGGTCGAAGTCTGCTTTAACGGCGTATTCTACGTCTAACATTATCTCTATATTTTCGTCTTGTTTTACTAAGAGGAGTTCCTTGGCCCTGTTTATAGCATCCTGAAAATTAAATGAAGTTAAATTTATTTCTTTGTTTCCTGCGGCAATTTTTTCCGAAGAAAAAAGCTCGTTTATAAGCATTTCTAATCTAATAAAAATATCGGCGAATACTTTTTTTCTGTTTTCGTCTTCGTCTTTTAAGAGCTCTAACGCAATTTTTCCTTTAGTAATTGGCGTTTTTAATTCATGGGCAATATTTCTTATAAACCACGTCCTCGTATTAATCGTTTTTTTAACGTTATCTATGGCTCCTTTAAGTTCTTTTGCGACGTAACCGATTTCGTCTTTTCTATCGATATATTCGTCTAAATTTACGTCGATGTTGCCGTTTTTAAATTCTTCTATTTTATTCCTGAGTTTACCGAGAGGGTTTATAGAGCGGTATATGCTTAAATAAAGAAGGATAAGAACAAAATCTAATCCCAGCCATGCCGCCGTCAAAATTTCCAGCCTGCCGTAAGCTTTTGGCCGTCTTTCTAATAAAAAATCGGATTTTCCTGTTTTTGATTTTAAATATATATATTCGTTTCCTTTATATATTAATAAAGATAATATATAGCTAATGCGGGGCGGGTTTCTTTTTAATAAATATTTACCCCCTTTTAAAATTTTTAAGATGTCTTTTCTATTTTTTATTAAACTTATTTCTAAAAAATTTTCGTCGGTCAATTTATTTTTCTTTGCCAAAAATATCACCTTTTTTATAAAATGAAAAGTTTCGATGCGGTTAATAATTCTATAAGCCGAAAAATAAAAGAACAGAAGTATGACGAAAATTAAAATAAAGGCGACGTTGATTTTAAACAATACCGAATGCCTGTTAATCTTCATAAAATTTATAGCCGTAACCTCTTATAGATTTAATGTATTTTGGATTTTTAGGGTCGTCGCCTATTTTCTTTCTTATTCTTCCTATTAAGACGTCCACGCTTCGGTCGATGCTTTCATAACTCATAGTTTTTATATTTTCAAGTATAAAGTCGCGGGTAATTACGTTGCCCTTGTTTTTATACAAAGTAAGAAAAAGTTCGTATTCGGCGGACGTTAAATCTATGGTTTCGCCGTCTTTTTTTATAATCATTTTAGTTTCGTCTATTTCAAAAGGTTTCGGTATGGATTTTTGTCCGGTTTTTCTTCTTATAAGCGACCTTATTCTTGCTACAAGTTCGCGCGGATTATAAGGCTTTGCGACGTAATCGTCTGCGCCGATTTCAAGACCGGTCACTATATCGGAATAATCTCCTCTTGCAGAGGATA
>JAJXXD010000100.1 GCA_021781285.1 bacterium
TTATCCGCATTGTCGATGGCCAATTCGGCGGTTTTACGGTTTAATATGCGGTATTCCCCTGACGGCAGGTCGCCTATATAAAGCCCGCCTATCCTGACTCTCCTGAGCATTAAAATTTTAAGATTAAAAAACTCCATAATTCTTCTTATTTCGCGGTTTTTTCCGTGCGATAAATCTACCGACAATATAAATTTGGAAGGATTTTTTCTTACGACTCTGACTTCATCCGGCTTCAAAAGACCAGCCCCTTCAAGTTTGACGCCTTTTTTAATCCTGTTAAAAAGGTCGGAGGTCAATTCCCCCTTAGCCTCGACTATATAGGTTTTCACTACGTCGAATTTCGGGTGGGTTAATTTATACGCAAAGTCGCCGTCGTTGGTAAGCAAAAGCAGGCCTTCGCTCATAAAATCCAGCCTTCCCGCCGGAAATATATGTTTATATTTTAAGGTTTCTTTTTTAATTAGTTCCATAACGGTTTTAAATCCCTCTTCCGATTTTACGGCGGTAATATACCCTTGAGGCTTGTTAAGCATAATATAAATTTTAGGCTCTTCTTTATATTTAATCTTTTTGCCGTCAACGGCAACCTCGTCTCCTTCCTTAACGGCGGTGGCGAGATTTTTAATTTTTTTACCGTTTATGAGGACTCTTTCCTCTTTTATTATATCGTCGGCGTTTCTCCTCGAAACGCCTGTATGCATAGCGATAAACCTATTTAATCTTATGCCGGCGTTTGCCTTTACCTTAGTTTTATTAGCCCCTGTTTTTTTCATGGTTTCCTTTTCAGTTATCGTCCTGTCGGTCAAAATACTATTCCCTCCATTTGAGTAGAAGCCTGAGCATAAAGTTTCATAGGGATGCGTCCCGACAAATATGCAAGTCTGCCCGCTTCTACGGCGTTTTTCATTGCGGCCGCCATATTAACCGGATTAACGGCTCCGGCTATCGCCGTATTTATAAGAATGCCGTCAACGCCAAGCTCCATAGTTTTACAGGCGTCGGAAGCGGTTCCTACTCCGGCATCCACTATTACCGGAACGGATACGGTTTCTTTAATTATTTTAATATTATAAGGATTTCTGATGCCGAGACCGGAACCGATAGGCGAAGCAAGCGGCATAACTACGGGACATCCGGCGTCTTCGAGCTTTTTGGCAAGAACCGGGTCGTCCATCATATAAGGCATAACCGTAAAGCCTTCTTTTACCAAAATTTTAGCGGCTTTGAGCAGTTCTTCGTTATCAGGATAAAGTGTTTTGGGGTCGCCTATAACTTCCAGTTTTACGAGGTCGGTTCTAAAAACGTCCAGTTCTCTTGCGAGCCTGAGGGTATTTACGGCGTCTTCCGCCGTATAACACCCGGCGGTATTAGGTAAAAGGATATATTTGTCAAGGTCTATATAGGACAGTAAATTTTCTTTTGCGTTAAAATCTATTCTTCTGACTGCAACGGTAATTATCTCGGCGCCGGAAGCGTCGGCGGAGTCTTTCATGGTTTGAAAATCCGGATATTTCCCCGTCCCGATAAGAAGTCTCGATTTAAAAGTATATTTTCCTATTTTTAATACGTCGCCGTTTTCTTTTATATTGCTTTCCATGAACCCTCCTTATGTTTATATATTATTTTTCTAATTATATTTTTCTCTTTTTTAACCGCCCGGAGCTATCGTTACCATATCTATTTTGTCGTTTTCGTTCAAGGTAAAGACGGCGTAGGAGCTTTTTGGAACTATTGTTTTATTGACGGCTACTGCGGTACTTTTAATATTAAGTTTCAGTTCGTCTATTAAATTTTGAACCGTAATGCCGTTTCCGGCAGTATATTCATTTCCGTTTAATTCGATTTTCATAAATTTTACTAAATACTAACGTTTATATTTATATAATTATATAACGTATCCCTTCTCGCCGGAATTTTGCCTGCCTGTTTTATTAAATTTATAATTTCGCCTTCGGATAGATATTCGCCGAAATTACCTCCGGCGCTCTTTGTAATGTTCTCTTCCATTAAAGTTCCGCCGAAATCGTTAACGCCGCATTCAAGAGATTTTAACGCTGAGTGGACGCCGATTTTCGGCCAGCTTGTCTGAATATTTTTAAAATTGTCTAAATATAATCTTAAAATTGCGTAAAATTTAAGCACGGCTTCATTATCGTAGATTTTAGCCTGATTTACCTGCTTTTTTAGGGACGTTTTAGGCGAAATAAACGGCAAAGCGATAAATTCCGTAAATCCGCCGGTTTCATCCTGAATCCGCCTTATAAGGCTTAAATGATACGCCAAATCTTCGTTTGATTCTATATGTCCGAAAAGAACCGTTGCCGACGTTTTAACTCCAAGCATATGAGCCGTTTTTATAATTTCGACCCAGACCGAAGTATTTATCTTTTCCGGACAGATTTTTTTTCTCGTTTCTTCGGCTAAAATTTCCGCCGCCGTTCCGGGTATAGAATTAAGTCCGCAATCGACTAATTTTTCGATAACACCTGCGTAAGACTTGCCGGTTGCTTCGGCAAGTTCATAAATTTCCTGCGGAGAAAATGCGTGAATATGCAAATCGGGGAAATTATTTCTTACCGTTCTAACGAGATTGAAGTAATAATCCGGATTTGATTTCAATTCCGGGTTTATTCCGCCCGTAACGCATATTTCGTCGATTCCTATTTGTTTTTTGCCTTCCGAAATCTTTTCGAGTATTTTATCGTAATCCAGCAAGAAAGCGTCTTTAGAATTTTTGGTTCTTTTATACCCGCAAAACCTGCAATTTAAAGCGCATATATTGGTAAAATTAATATTTCTGTTTACGACATAGGAAACTTTGTCCGAGTTAATATGCCGATTAAGGGTATCCGCGGCCGAAGCTGTTTCTTGAACGGCTTTGCCGTCTTTTTCTTCAAGCAAAAAGAGCAGGTCGCTATCCTCGAGCCTTTCTCCCGATAAAGCTTTTTGTAAAATATTATCTAATCCTGATTTATCCGATGAATAGAGCATTATATTTCATTGCCGTTTAAGTGAATTAGGTAAGCCTGCATAAAGCCTTTGGGGAGGGAAGTGAGACTGCCTGAAAAGAAATAATCGGTAGATAATCCTGCTTCCCTACGACGGCATTACCCGCATCAGGTTCAAAGGGTTGCGGGTCGTAACCGCCCCGCTCTCAGCCGTAGTTTTATACGGCACCCCGCTTTTTATATTGTTATTTTTTGTATTTATTATACCACTTATTATTTTATAATTCCAACTAAAAAATTTTTGCGCTTATTATTGTAAACCTTAACGCAGGAAACGCCCACCGTTAAAACGTTATGTTTTGCGCTCAAAGGAACAAAACCGTATTCGAGGAAAACCGATTTTTTTATATGTCCGAACGTTCCCGTCCTTTCGTTAATAAACTTTTCTGCCGCCTTGGGCGGAATGCTTAGAAAGTTAAACTTTCCGGCATTTTTATAAACAATAGTTAAGCGGTGAAAAAAATAATAAATATTGCCGTTTTCGGATTTTATAAAATCTATATTTCTATGAGTTTGCATTCCATCGCTTATCACTCTGTTTTTCGTATGATACAGCAGATAGAATCCCTGTTTCTTCATTACATAGCTGCCGAGAGACGCTTTTATATAGTTTTTAAAATATTTGACGGAATTTACATAGTCTATAAGCCTGCTCAATCTTGCCTTGTCTTTCGAGTATAATTTATTCCACAAAAAAACGTTATTCCTGTCATGCTTGTATTTTGCGGGATTGACGATTTTTATATACGTGATTACGTCGTTTTTGCCGATAGCCTTACCTCTTGCTTTTAAGTAAAGCGCGTAAATTATGGAATTTGAAGCATATACTCCGTTACATGAGGTAGAGCCTTTCCCGTCTGCAAGCGATTTTTTAACCGATAACGGATTAAAAAATATAAATGCCGTTAAAGTTAATAAAAAAACCG
>JAJXXD010000153.1 GCA_021781285.1 bacterium
TCCAGAAGAATATCTGTCCGGGTCTATCTCGTCCAACATTTCCGGCCTGACCGCCGCAACGATTGCGCTGTTGGAATTTTCCATATCCCTGCCGGAATAGCTCATGCCGTTAACGCAGAGGAGATTTTCGCCGGAACTCGCATTGATAACGACGCCCCCGGGACACATGCAAAAAGAATATCCGCCGTATTTTTTCGATGATATATTGTAATACACGCCTTTTAGTTTTACACCTTCTTTCCCGGCGTTTCCCCTGAAAAACAAACCGTCCGTAAAATCCCTTTTATGCTCTATTCTAAAGCCGGCCGCAAAAGGCTTTCTTTCCATAACGACCCCTTTTCTCTCTAATAATTGATAGGTGTCGTAGCTGTTAGACCCCGAAGCTAAAATAACGGAGTCTGTTTTAAAAATCCTCTTATCGGTCTTAGCCGAACATACCGCCCCGTTTTCGTTAATCTCAAAATCCTTCAATTCTTCTTCAAAATAAATTTCGGCTCCGTTCTTAATTAAATGTTCTCTTATTTCTTTCAATATATTAATCAGATTGTCGCTTCCGAGGTGAGGTTTGTGCTCCGTTAAAATATTTTTATCCGCTCCCATTTTTACTAAAAAATTTAAAACATAAGAAACGGCGGGATCGTTTTTTCTCGTCGTAAGTTTTCCGTCGGAAAATGTTCCGGCGCCGCCTTCCCCGAATACTACATTGCTTTTTTTGTCGAATATGGCGTTATCCAGCAAGCTTTCAACGTCTTTTATCCTGTCTTCTACCCGCTTTCCTTTTTCTATTAAAATAGGTTTTATGCCGTTTTTCAATAGATAGGCGGCGGCAAAAATTCCGGCGGGACCCATTCCGGTTATGAGGACTTCGGTTTTATTACGCTTCGCGATGTTTTTATTTTGAACTTCCGCGGACATCGAAATATCCGCTTCTTCATGGTTAAACAATCTTTCTTCTTCATTATCCGCCCTTCTCGCTTTTACGCCGATTTTATCCAATAAACCTATAAAGCCGTCCTCCTGACCGGCGGCGGTATTCAATTTTATCAAGACTTTAAAAACCTTTTTTTGCTCTTTTTGCCTTAAATCCACCGATTTTTTCAAAATTTTTACGTCAAAATTACGGCCTCGTTCTAAAAAAGGTTCAAATTTATCCCGGGCATAATTATTTAAGCAATTAATAAAATAATCGGTAAAAAGCTCTTTGTCTTCTTTGAATTTTTCCGCATCGTTTGCCGGAATTTTAAAGTCGTAAACGATTATCATAAAAATTTAATTAATTTAATCAGGACGGGTTTATTAGCGATACTGCGGATTCCTTGACTAATTCCTTTTCTGCCTGCTTAACGGTATTCTTAAGGGGGATCAAAAGGACGGGGCAGGCTGAATTCTTTGAAACGGAAAAAGAAACAGACCCGGAAATAAATTCTTTAAAACCTATTCTTTGATGAGTTCCTAAGGCAATTATGTCTATGCTCTTTTTTTTTGAAAAATTAATAATTTCTGCTGCCGGAATACCCATAGAAATAAAAATTTCATAGTTCAGATAATATAAGCCGGCTTCTTTCAACTCGTTCTCGGCTAATTTATAGGCTTCGTCTGATTTAGATTTTGCCGTCGATTGTTTACCTAAGAACGTAAATATATCGGAGTAAATAACGTGCAAAACATAGAACTTTGCGGAAGCATCCCTGAAAAACGAAGCCGCCTTGGATAATACGAAACCGGTTTCAAAATTAAGGTCGATTGCTATCAGGACTTTTTTTTCTATTTCCATAATATATAATATTATCCGATTAAGCCTTTTTTTTCAAGACGGCTTTTGAACGTATTCTCTGTTCTTCTATTTAATTGACTATCCGCCTGCGCCTGTAATATAATATTGATACAAAATAAACATGTTAAATTTTAAATCTAAGGGGGCATTATGTGCGAAGAACACCATGTTGACGAAGTATTAAGCGAAGAGACAAGGAATCTTGAAATGGCAAGGCAGTCGCTTATCGAAGAATTTCAAGCGGTAAACTGGTATCAGGAAAGGATAGAATACACTAACGACGAAGAATTAAAACATATCCTTTCGCATAACAGGGACGAGGAAAAAGAACATGCGGCTATGCTTATGGAATATATAAGAAAACACGATAAAGTTCAGGATGATAAGTTTCTGCGCCACGATTAAATTTGAAGGCAAAATAATTCTTTTTAAAAAGAGCCGTTATATGTTATAATCGTTAAGGAGTAATCCGACGGTACGGTATCGAGGTTGAAAACTCCGCCAGGTTCGAAAGAAAGCAACGGTATCGATTCAAGATACGCGTATTTAATCGGATTGCTCTTTCTTTATTTTTATAATTCAATTAAATTATTAATATTCAAAATTTTTCCGTCTTTTATTCTTTTTCTTAATTAATATCAATATTTTTTAATTGGCTGTAAATATTTGCAATACGATAATATTACGGATTCCTATAATTCTAAAGCCCTTCTGACCGGAAACGAAGCGATAGCTTGGGGAGCGCATAAAGCCGGCGTTTATATTGCCGCAGGCTATCCCGGAACCCCGAGTTCCGAAATCCTGCCGTTTCTCGCAAAATTCAAAAGCGCAATCGTAAACTGGTCTATAAACGAAAAAACCGCTTTAGAAATTGCCGTCGGAGCGTCTATAGGCTTTAAAAGGTCTATGTTTACGACAAAACACGTCGGTTTGAACGTTGCGTCCGACCCGCTTATGACTCTTGCCCTTACCGGCGTCAGAGGCGGATTGGTCGTAGTTACCGCCGACGATCCGGGCATGCACAGTTCCCAAAACGAACAGGACAACAGGCTGTATGCCAAATTTGCCAAAATTCCTATGCTGGAACCCTCAGACAGCGAAGAATGTTTAAACTTTACGGCGGCGGCGTTCGATATAAGCGAAAAATTCGATACGCCTGTTATTCTAAGAACGACTACTAGAATATCTCATTCCCGAAGCATAGTTTTCCAGCCGGATATTCCCTGCGACGCTGAAAGACATATAAATAAACCTTATATAAAAGACATAGAAAAATTCGTAATGGTCCCCGTTTACGCAAGAAAAAGACATAAATCCGCAATAAAAAGGCTACGATATTTAACCGATTTTTCAAATAATTCCGGCATAAACAAAATAGAATACAACAGCGCCGACTTCGGCATCGTTACAAGCGGAATTTCATATCAGTATGCTAAAGAAATTGCGCCGTCCGCCTCTTTTTTAAAACTTTCTTTTTCTTATCCCGTCCCCGATATTCTCGTTAAAGAATTTGTCAAAAATATTAAAAACGTCATTATAATCGAAGAATTGGAACCATTTATTCAAAATGAAATTTCATCCTTCGGCATAAATTTAAAAGGAAAAGAATATTTTCCCTTGGACGGAGAGCTTAATCCTGATATTGTGAAACGGGGTTTAGCGGAAGCAAAATTTTTTATTTCATCCGAAAGCCAAAATCATTCTAAAGATAATAAACTCTGTTTCGACGACCCCGGAAATATTCTGGAAACCCTTCCGCCGAGACTGCCCGCCCTATGCAGCGGATGCCCGCATACTGCGGTATTTTACGCGCTTAAAAAATTAAGGGTTCCGGTTATGGGCGATATAGGATGTTATACTCTTGGAGCATTGCCGCCGCTTAACGCTATGGATTCCTGCATATCTATGGGTTTGGCATTCGGGGCGGCGCAGGGATTATCCCTGACAAAATCTTCATCCAAAAAAACAGTTGGGATAATGGGGGATTCGACTTTTTTCCATTCCGGCATCACATCACTTATAGACGCTAAATACAATAACATAAGTTTTACGGCAATTATTTTAGACAATGCTACAACCGCTATGACCGGCGGGCAGGACCACCCCGGAACCG
>JAJXXD010000131.1 GCA_021781285.1 bacterium
TAAACGGTTTTTATTCCGGGTTTCAAAGGGAGCATTTTAAAAAACTTTTTGGAATAAAAAAAGGTTTAATAAAAAGACCGGACAGTTTAAAAAATCAGGCGGCTAAAGAAAAAATGGCCGAACTTAAGCAAATTATGTCCGAATATAGACCTAATATGGCTAAACTATTAAAGAATCCGCGAAAAGAAGGATTAACGGCAAGTCCGGAATATTTTAACGCAAATATCGATAAGATTATAAAACTGTTGGATTTCGACAGGTACGCAATGTCTTCCGGTATGAGCAAAAAGATTCATTTTCTATTCGATTTGTTTATTGCGGCGCCGTTTTTTATGCTTATAGCCCTACTGTCGGTCAGTTATTATTTTAAAAGATTTTTAATAGACGAACTTGAAATAGCCATCAAGAAAGTCAAAGACGTGGCGGGCGGAGATTTGTCTTCAAAAATAGAAGTCAACGTAAATCCCAAAAACGAGATAGGAAGATTAATTAATCTTGTCAATACGCTTATCGAATCGTTTGCAAGCAATGTAAAGTCTATAAATAAGGCGGCAAATTCTATTTCCGGGCAGGGTGAAGAGCTTAACCATTCCTCAAAAGAGCTTGAAAAAAATCTTGAAAATATGAGGCAAAACAGTTCTTCTATAATAGAATCTATAAAACAAATTACTTCGGCTATCCTCGAAGTAGCTAAAAATTCCAATTCCGGGGCGCGTGAAGCCGACCGCACCCAGAAAGCCACTGAAGAAGGATACGAAGCCGTTCAAAACGTCATTAAAGAGATAAATTCTATCGAGGTCGCCGTCGATAACACGTCTTCGGTGATGGAAGAACTTGGCGCGTCCTCGCAAAAAATAGGCGATATCATCGCCGTAATCGATGAAATTGCCGACCAGACGAACCTGCTGGCTCTTAACGCCGCCATAGAAGCCGCAAGGGCGGGGGAACAAGGGAGAGGTTTTGCCGTAGTCGCCGACGAGGTAAGGAAATTAGCCGAAAGAACTTCGAAGGCTACAAAAGAAATTACCGCAACCATAACATTTATTCAGGACGACACGGTGAAAGCTATCGACTCGATGCTTAAAGGTAAAAATAAGGTAAAAAACGGCGTGGAAGTCGCAAAGAAAGCGGGAGAAAGGATAGAAACCATAAAAGAGCTGACGAATAAACTTAAAGATATGATTACCCAGATAGCTACTGCTGCCGAAGAACAATCTATGGCAGCCGAAGAGATCTCGGCTTCTTCCGATTTAATCCTAAAGGCTCAGGAAGCTACATCCGCCAGCACCAATCAGATTCAGATAAGTTCTCAGGAGTTATCGAACCTTGCTTCATTATTGACAAAAAATATAAGCATTTTCAAATTATGAGTTTTTTCTTTAAAGTGATAATATTAGACGCGGCTATAAGGTACGATAAAGATTTTATTTTCAGAACTGTAAATAATCCCGTGCATTTAAAGAACGGCATATCTTTTTTATCAAGAGAAGATGCCAATGAAAGATAAAATCTTTCTTGATTCTAATATATTTCTTTACGGTTTTTCCGACATTGACCCGCAAAAACATGAAGTTGCCTTGGGCTATAGCTTTATCTGCAGTTTTGTAATAGTTTTACCGCGTTTGAAAATTCTCATCTAATGAAAGGCTTAAAAATGGCTTGTTTTTTACTGGTGCGCCCAGAGGGATTCGAACCCCCGGCCTGCAGATTCGTAGTCTGTACCATTTTAGCTCTTAAATATCGTTTAAATTCAATGTTTACCTGCTTTAATAGCCTATGATATTTAAATATTATCTCGACTTTTAATGCTGTTTATAATGCTATATTTTACCGTTATAATTTTATTTTGGCCACAAAAACGACCACGCTTTTTCACGGGCTTAAATATGGCAAATATATATAAAAGAGGTGACGTTTACTGGTATCAAATCCGCTTAAACGGATTAAGGTATAGAATGTCCACTAAGACCGACAGTAAAAAGCTCACCAAGACTATAGCAAACACTATTGAAGCAGATCTTGTCCGGAAGAGATTTTCTTTACCTGTACAGAATAATTACAACTTGTTTACTGCATGGGATAAATTATATAAATCAAGTGACTAATGATAAAAAAACCGTTAAAAATAAAAAAATAGCTGCAAAACACTTTTTAGAGGCATTAAACGATAGTAACATCTCAGATATAACCGGCTTAGACATAAAAGAGTACCAATCGAAAAGACGGTTTGAAATATTAGAACAGTCTAAAAATCAATTAAAAAAAGAAAGTAAAATAAATTTCAGGTGCGTAAATCTTGAGATTGCAACCCTGCGTCATTTTTTTAACTTCTGTATCGAAAAAGGCTATATCGATAAAACCCCCTGCGCCGGCGTTAAGAAACTCAACGAGCTTTCCCGCCTTAAAACTCTTTCCGATTCCGACATTCAAAAGCTCATCGATGGCGCAACTAATAAATTGGCAAGAGATTTAATAACCTTTCTTATTTATACCGGCTGCCGCAAGGGCGAAGCGTTGAATCTCAAATGGGACGACGTGTGGGGGAAGAAATAGATATTAGCTATTTACGACCATATATTCAGCAAAAGAATATGCATTTGGTATGGGCGCGTTGTCTTCCAGCAAACCCTGAACATGCATATTGATTGCGCCATGCATGTTCTTTTCCGCGTCTTCGCGGGTAGCGCCGGTAGCAACGCAACCCGGCAAATCCGGAGAGTATGCAGAATAGTTGTTTTTAGCTTTTTCTATAACGACAAGAAAACGGTACATTACTTCACCTCTTTTATTTTTGCCTGTTTTAATATGCTGTTTAAAGTTCCGGGGGCTAAATCGTCGTTAGGATGTCCGGCTATCGTGACCCTGCCGGTTTTTAAGGGATGTTTGTATTGCCTGTGACTGCCTCTTACCGCAACCTCTCGCCAGCCGTCTGATTCTATTAGCTTTATAACATCCCTGATTTTCATTAACTATCTACAATAGTAGAAATTATTTACCGTCTATAGACGGTTTTATATTTACTATACCATTATCGGTCACGACAATCAACTATGATATTATATATTAATGTCATATCGATATATAATATCAACATAAAGTCTTTAGCTCCCTTATATAATCTTCTCGAGGTCCGAGAATAAAGCTTCTTTTCTCGCTTCGGCACTTATATTTTTATTATGTTTTTTAAGTCTTGTCTAATTCTAATTTTGTTCCTGCTATAAAAAACAATGCTCTTCTGAAGGTCTTTTTCGCTATGATTTTCGGGAAGACTTAAAAAATCTAAAACATAGGTATCTTTAAAAGCATCTGTAATATCGTGATGTATTTGTGTCACCACCGGCGGCACTTTTTTCTTTTCGAACATTACCTCAAAATAATCCCCTTCCTTGTCGTAATATACCGTTATCTCTTTTGCCATAATAATTCCCTTTTTTTAACCGTGTCCGTAAAACAAGAAGTTATAATAAAATTATCGTCCTCTTTATTTTTCACAACAACACATAAATATTTTTCTCCAGTTGGAGTGTTTTTATAGTTTCTATAGAATAATTAAACACTTACGTCTACTTTTGATTTTATAACTATATCGGGATTTTGTAAAGTTTCTTGAATTTTACCCATTTCCCCCATTCATCTCGTAGTGGGTGCTTTCAATATGGCTTTTTCTTTCCCATGAAAACCTTATTCTTCGCTTAAAAACGTC
This sequence comes from bacterium, assembly GCA_021781285.1. Taxonomy (GTDB): domain Bacteria; phylum SZUA-79; class SZUA-79; order Acidulodesulfobacterales; family Acidulodesulfobacteraceae; genus Acidulodesulfobacterium_A. The sequence continues at coordinate 3,704 of JAJXXD010000131.1, forward strand.
TTCTAAAAATGAATTAAATTTAATTTCCATATGTTTATTTTAAATGGAGTCTTGATGGTGCGCCCAGAGGGATTCGAACCCCCGGCCTGCAGATTCGTAGTCTGTTGATGTAGCTAATAACTTATTAATATTATTAATAAAATAATACTTTATTAAATTTGGTAGTAATATAGTAGGAAAA
>JAJXXD010000090.1 GCA_021781285.1 bacterium
GAGAATCAACGAGAAATTCAACTGAAATGATAAAAAAGTATATTATGTTTATAAAAAAAATAAAAAACTTAAGGTTGTTTGAACGCCGGCTTTTGTTAAAGTCGTTAAAATCCCGCGTATTCATAACCGGTTTGCTTATACTGTCTCTTTACGTCGCTCTCGCCTTTGGCGTATATAGGTTTTTTTTACTAAATTTGATATCGCAAATTAAAACCGAAACGGTTTTGGAATTAAGGGCGGTTACCCTCTCGCACGATTTACTGGTAGTTATAAACGCAACTAAAAGTACGATTTTATATACTAAAAATAACGATAAAACAAAACTGAAGATATCTCTAAGTAAATTAAAAAAATCTATTCCCAGATTATCGAAAGATTTTATCAAAATCGAGGCATCCCTTAAAAAAGAACCGGATTTGACCAAAACCGTCCTGCCTTATATGAAAGAAGCAAAACGCCACTGGAATTATTATACCGCCCCTATTCTTTTAGTTTTAATTAAACATCCCCGGTTAGTCGCAAGCAGGATTTTTTCCGAAGGCGTGCTCGGCAACCTTTATAAAAGCGCCCCTTTTTACGCGCCGGGAGGCGTTAAAACAATCGAAAACCACATAAAAAAGGAGTCCCTGCTCAGAAAAAATATTAATATTATTTTTATTCTCGGTTCTTTTATAATATTCGGCATTACCCTTATTTTTATAATTATAGTTGCTATCAAAAATGAAGTAATAAAAGAAAGCGAGGCAAAATATTTCCGGATATTTAAATCGAACTCGGCTCCTATTATTATGCTTGACGTTAGCACTGGCGATATCAAAGATGCAAATTATTCCGCCGTTAACTTTTACGGCTATTCGGAACCGGAATTTAAAGGCATGAATATAACCAAATTAAATCCTTTCGTTTCCAAAAGGGAACTAAAGGATTTCTGGGATAAATTAAGAAATGCGGGCGGCAACGTAATATCAGCAAGGCACAGGCTTAAAAACGGCGAGGTTAAAGACGTCGATATTTACGCCACCGCACTAGAAGATATCGGCGGAAAGACCTATTATATCGATATTATCCACGACGTTACCGAAAAAAGGATGTTCGAAAACAAAGTTAAAGAAGACGAAGAATTATTTAGGTCGATAGCCGAAAATATGATAAACGGAATTATTATCTACCGGGAAAAGATTGTTTATGCCAATAAAGCCGCTCAAAATATAATGGGTTATACGGAAGAAGAAATGTCCGGCTTCCACATATGGGATATATATAACCCTAATGAAAACGAAGAAAAATATATGATAAAAAAAATTGCCGAAAGAAGATTAAAAGGCGAAAAATTTGAGACAAAATCCTTTGAGCTAAAAGCATTTACGAAGGACGGTAAAGAATTATGGCTTCTAATATACGCGACTACTACTTTCTATAAAGGGGAATGGGGCGGTCTCGCCACTTTTATAGATATAACCGATAAAATCAGGTTAGAAAAAGAAATCGAGCAGGAAAGGCAATTGTATAAAGATATTTCCGAGAAAGACGCTCTTACCGGCATCTTTAGCAGGAGGAAGTTCGATAGCGCCTTAAAAGAAATGGTAAAATTGGCTTCCAGATACAAAAGACCTCTGTCATTAGCAATGTTCGACATAGACCATTTCAAAGAAGTAAACGATAATTTAGGTCATCAGGCAGGCGACGGGGTTCTCGGCGAATTAACGGAACTCGTCGAAACCTCTTTAAGAGATACGGATATTTTTGCAAGATATGGGGGAGAGGAGTTTATGATTATAATGCCGGAAACCGATATGGGCGATGCGGATAATATTGCCGAAAGAATAAGAAAGACGGTTGAAAGCCATATATTTAAAAATATTCCGATCGTGACGATAAGCTTCGGGGTCAGCCAGTACTCCGATGCGGAAGATATGGACAGTTTTGTAAAGAGAGTGGACGGCGCTATGTATAAGGCTAAACAGGGGGGAAGGAACAGGGTCGAGGTATTGTAAGGTTAAGCATTTAATTCTTAATTTTAATTTTTCGGTTATGATTCAAGCATCCTCGCTATTGTTTCGAAATCTTTTCCCCGTGCGGAGGTAAACGCCGTATAACCTTTGCCGATAGCTTTTTTTATTTTTTTAAAGTCGAGTCCAGTTTTTGGGGAGTATTATAGAGAGAGTCTTAAAATCAAAAAGACTTCTTAACTGTCTCAAATACAAATCTTGCAGATTCTACGGCTCTTTTTGCTTCTTCTTCCGTATATTCTTCGGAAGGTATAAAGTCCTCTTCCCCGTAAAATGATAATTCCCTATCTTTTCGTAGATACTTTGAGATGGATGCTATTTTTTCTATATTGTCTTTTATGGCAGGCGGCATTATTTCTATGTATTTAATAATTGTTTTAGAAACATCATGCGTTTTTGGAACTTCTATGCCTTTATGCCTTAAAACGGCTTTAAGAAGTAATTCGACAAGTTCCTGGGATTCTCTGACGGCATCGGGATAGCCATTCTGGCTTAAATAAAAGTCAAGCACTTTTAATCTTAATTCGCTTCTTTTTATATAATCCTCGGTAAGCTTATCCATATATTTTCTCCCCGACCATATTTTTTGCGGTCATATCCCAGATATAGCGGTTTCCCATACTTTCTTTTTTGAAACCGTATTTATTTTTAATGCGAATTAAATTATTTAAGATATTTTTAAAGAAATCGTCATCATCGGCTATGGTAATAGAATAATCTATCATATCTAAATATATTGGATAAAAATAGACGGCTTCTTCTGAACTTAATATAAAAGGAGATAACGAAACATCAACGCCGTATTTATTATAAAGGTTAAGTTCCTCTTTTTGCATGGGCTTTTCTATTTGCAGTATAAATTCTTGAAGCGCTTTACTCCTCGATTCTTTCTTTTCTAATATTATAAATAAATCTATATCTGAATTTAATCTGAATGCTCCTCTGGCATAGGAACCAAAAATTACAAGAGTTTTAAGATTATCCTTGTAATAATTTACGATAAGATTTATTGCTTTTAATAAAAAATCTCGATGCTCCGAATTTAAAAAAGGCGCATTTGCTAAGATTTTATTAAAATCATTCATAATAAATAATTATATCATAATTAAGCAATTATGTCGGGGATTATTTTCGAGCTGAAAGGCTTAAATTGCTTGTTATTGGGTGGTGAGCCGTGCGGGAATCGAACCTACGGAAAAATAAGGAAAAATAAAGGAAAATAAAAATAAAGGTGTCAGATTTATTTATTTCTTTTTTTACCAGTTTCCCCTCGGCGTTTTTGCGATAGCGATGCAGACGGCTATTTTCCCGACTCTTTCTGCTTCGTTTGCAAAAAACGACGTCAAGGAAGTTGGCGGAGCTTTTAATTTTGCCTCATCCCTTATGTTTTTTATAATAATCCCTTCAAGCAAAGCGTAATTATGAAAAAGCATTAAAATGTTTTTTTATTAATTATCCTAAGCAAAATGATATTAAAAAGAATAAAAAATAGCGGGGTCATACTTCAAGAGTATAGGCAGAGTTAAAATAATAGGGGAACTTGTAGGTTTATTAAGGCAATATTAGGTCATGTTATTTTATTCCGTGCAAGATTGACCGGCGGAGGTCTTTCCGGCGCGGCGTTTTTTTGCCGCAGCGTTTCCGGCAGAACCTATAACGGTAACTATAGTTCCGTAGTCTATATTTTTGTGTAAAAATCTGGCGTTTCGGAGCGGCATTTCTATACATCCGGCCGATTGCGGAAATCCGTAACGGGCGCGGGGAATATAATGCAGAGCTATTCCTTTGTTAAAATAATCCACGTATTTGATGCCCGAATCGTCGTAGGCAACCCATTGTATCGGGTGTCCGTCCA
>JAJXXD010000101.1 GCA_021781285.1 bacterium
CCGGCAAATGCTCCGGCTATTCCGTTAACCGCTCCGTCGATAACTTTTACGTCTATAACTTTCCATAAGAAATCAAAAAATACCTGCAACGGTTTTACGATTAAAAAATTATATATCTCATCTATATAAACTTTATTATAAGACAATACATAGACCGGTTTAAAAATAGACTTGATTCTTTCAGGGTCAACCGCCTTTTTGATATATAAAAGATAAGCTATGTATATACCCAGCAATCCTGCAAATACCGATATAAGGCTTAAAACGTACCACGGAGTATTATTGACAAAAGGGGCAAAGTTATAGGCGTTTTTAAAATCCGTATGTAAAAAACTATAAAACAAAGAATCGTTAAACGGCGGTATGCCTAAAAATCCTATTATTACGGCAAAAGATGCCAGTATTATCATAGGAATAGTCATAATTTGCGGAGATTCGTGTACATGCTTATCGGGGTCTAATTTTGATTCCGCAAAAAATGCCAGAAATATTAGTCTAAAAATATAAAAAGCCGTCATTAATGCCGTTATTTCTCCTACAACCCATGCAAAATAAAAACCTTTATTATAAATATCCGCAAGTACGGCGTCTTTCGAGAAAAAACCGGAAAACGGAGGTATGCCGGACAATGCAAGCCCGCCTACTATAAACGTGACGGCCGTAGTTTTCATTTTTGAATAAAGTCCGCCCATTTTTCTTAAATCTAATTCACCCGAAAGTCCGTGCATCACGCTTCCTGCGGTCAAAAAGAGCAGCCCTTTAAAAACCGCGTGAGAAATCAGGTGAAATATGCCGGCCGTGTACGAACCTATTCCTACCGCCATAAACATATATCCTAACTGGCTTATCGTAGAATATGCGATAATTCTTTTAATATCGAATTGGGTGAGCGCTATAAATGCGGCAAAAAATGCGGTAAATGTTCCGATTATGAGCACGACTTCCGAGGCGGCAGGCGAATAAGAAAATATAACATGAAATCTTGCAATCATATATACTCCCGCCGTAACCATCGTCGCCGCATGTATAAGGGCGCTGACCGGGGTAGGGCCTTCCATGGCATCCGGCAGCCATATATGCAGAGGAAACTGAGCCGATTTTCCGACGGCTCCGGCAAATAAAAGCAAGGCTATAATTGTCGTAGTATAGGCGGGCACAGACGGAATCGCAGTAAATACGGCCTCATAATTGAGCGTTTTAGTCGTTACGAATAAAAGGAAGATGCCCACCGCGAAACCAAAATCTCCTATCCTGTTAACGATAAACGCTTTTTTTCCCGCATCGGAAGCGGATTTCCTTTCGTACCAGAATCCTATCAAAATATAAGAACAGAAACCGACGGCCTCCCAAAATACGTACAGAAGCAGAAGATTATTGGAAATTACCAGCATTATCATTGAAAAAACGAAAAGGTTCAAAAACGAAAAATATCTCGAAAATCCTTTATCTCCTTTCATGTATCCTATGGAATATACATGAACGAGCGTGCTTACGCCGGTAACCATAACAAGCATAATTACCGAAAGCCTGTCTATGTCCGCCGATACGCCGGCTTTAAATATCCCCGCATAAACCCAAGGGTATAGAGTATCCGTGAATCCATGAGAATAGGCGACTATAAAAAAAAGAATAACCGATAAAATAAAAGAGGCGGCTACGAAACCGCCGGCGATATATCCGGACAATTCTTTAAAATATTTCCCGAATAAGCCGCATAAAAACCAGCCCGCAAGTGGAAATAACGGAATCAGCCATGTAATTAATATTTTTAAGTCCATTACGTATAATTACCTTTTATTTTAATTTTTTAATTCGTTTGCCATATCTATATCGACCGTACCTTTTTCCCTGTAAAAAGCGATTGCGATACCCAGAGCTATTGCGGCCTCCGCCGCGGCAACAACCATTACAAAAATTACGAATATGTCTCCCGAGATTAGATTTAAATGGTCAGATACCGCGACAAACCCCAAATTAGCGGCATTAAACATAAGCTCTAAACTCATGAAAACGACTATTAAATTTTTTCTTATAATTACTCCGAGAGCCCCGATGCAGAAAATCATACTTGCTACTATCAAATAGTTGTTCATAAGTTTATTACCCGATAATTAAAATTTCTTCTTCGCGAATAAATAAGCGCCTATTATTGCGACAAATAAAAGAATAGAAGCTATCTCGAAAGGCAGCATATACGCGGTAAATAAAAATTCTCCTATAACCTGCGTATTTCCTATTTTTTTTATTAAAGCATGGGTAAAAATACCTGAGGGTCTTTTTTGCGCTCCGTTAATAATATAAAAAATAATTTCAATAAATAAAATTAAGGAAATTAATATGCCGATAATCTTTTGATGCAAATCGGATTTCATATTTTTTATCCTTGAAATATTAAGCAGCATTATAACTAAAACAATAAGAACCATTATAGCTCCGGCATAAACAAGTATCTGCATAGCGGCTATAAACTGCATATCAAGCATTACATAAAAACCCGCAAGCGCGAAAAAGCATAAAACCAGATAAAGCGCGGATGTAAGCGGATTTCTCATTGTTACGACCATTAAAGCAGAAAAAATTGCGATAAACGAAAAAACATAAAAAAGCGCTTCCAAAATTATCCTCTTTATCTTAAATTTACCTTGATTTAATTAATTTTTCTATTCCGTAAATTCCTTCATCGCGCGTATAAAAAGCGACTTCGTAATCGCTGCCCATACTTATAGCTTCTTCGGGACAAATTTCTTCACAGTATCCGCAGCAAATACATCTTAATAAATCAATCTCGAATGAAGACGGATGCCTTCTCCCATCGTTAGACGTTCCCTGTTCAAGTTTATCTAAACTATGATTATGTTTTTGCCTTTCGGTGAGTTCATGTTGAACCCCGTAATCGACATAACCTGATTTTATTTTAATTGCTTCCGACGGACATACGGTTTGGCATAAAAAACAGGCGACGCACCTTAAAGAGCCGTCCCTGTTAGCATTGAGATGCGGAAACGCCCTGAACCTTTCCGCTATCGTAAGCCTTTCTTTCGGATATTGAAAAGTTACCGGCTTACGAAAAAAAGTTTTAATAGTAGTTTTAAGTCCTATTAAAAAATTTTTCGAAATTTCTATAATTGAATTTTCCTGTTTTTCGGTATTCATATATTCCATGTCTTTATCTGTTTAGCAAAATCATTATAAAACCGGTAACTATAATATTGGCTAAAGCTAACGGCAATAAAACTTTCCACCCGAAATCCATGAGTTCGTCGTACCTGAGCCTTGGATAAGTCCACCTTAGCCACAGATATATGAGTATTACAAAAAAAACTTTGACTAAAAACCATAAAACGGAAGGAAGAAACGGCCCCTGCCATCCTCCTAAAAACAATGTGACGATTATTGCGCTGTTAACTACCATCTGGGCATATTCGCCGATAAAATAAAACGCAAACTCCATGCTGGAATATTCCGTATGAAATCCCGCCACAATCTCTCCTTCGGCTTCTCCTAAATCAAACGGGACCCTGTTCATTTCGGCTGTAGATGCTATAAGATAAATTATAAATCCTACCGGCTGATATACTATAAACCACATATGCGATTGCTCCGAAACTATTTTCGCAAGGCTTAAATCTCCCGCAATCATTATTATGCCGACAATGGAAAGAACGAGGGCAACTTCGTAGCTTATCATCTGTGCGGCGGTCCTTATAGCTCCGAGCAAAGAATATTTGCTGTTAGATGCCCAACCTCCAAGCACTACTCCGTAAACGCCTAGCGATGTTAACGCCAAAATAAAAAGTACTCCTATGTTTACGTCGGCAACCTGAAGAG
>JAJXXD010000045.1 GCA_021781285.1 bacterium
ACGGCGGCGTAAATACATGGTCGATTTCTTTATTGCCGGCATTAACAGGGGCATGGTTGGACAAAGGCGGAGGAGCGTTAAAATCTAATTCGGGATATTTCCCTTTAAACGAGGATGTTTTAAAAAGACCGGATTTGATTAAAAATCCGGTTAGAACGGTAAATATGGTTCAGCTTGGAAAAGCTCTGTGCGAACTTGAACCTCCTTTAAGGTCGCTTTATGTTTACAACAGCAACCCTGCCGTAGTAGCCCCTAATCAAAACCTGGTTATTAAAGGGCTTGCAAGGGAAGACCTTTTTACCGTAGTTCATGAACAGGCTATGACCGATACCGCAAAATGGGCGGATATTATACTTCCCGCTACCGTGAGTTTTGAACATGCAGATCTTTACGTAAGCTACTGGCATACCTCGCTTCAATGGGCAGACCCCGTAATTCCGAGAGCAGGCGAAGCCAAACCGAATATAGACGTATTTAAGCTCATTGCCCGTTCTTTAGGTTACGCCGACGAATGTTTTTTAGATACGGAAGAAGATATTGCGCGTCAGGCATTAGACATCCCTTACTGGAAAGAAAAAGGGATAACGTTAGATAGGCTCAAAAAAGAAAGATTTATTATGATAGATACGGGGGATTGCCCGTTTGAATGGGGTAAACTCTCAACGTCCTCCGGCCAAATCGAGTTTAAAAGCGAAAAAGCCGTATTATGCGGACTTTTAAATATACCGGATTACAAGCCTATAAAAGAGCATATATTAAGTCATGGCGATTTTCCGTTAATCCTTGTTACGCCGCCAAATCACTATTTTTTAAATTCTTCTTTTGCAGGAGTTTCCTCTTTAAAAGTCAAAGCGCGTGAACCGTTTCTGGAAATTAATCCAAAGGATGCCGAAGACAGAAAAATAAGCGACGGAGACTTAGTTAGGGTTGAAAATAAGCGGGGTTGCGTATCCATAAAAGCAAAGGTTTTGGATTCCGTACTGCCCGGGGTAGTCGTTTCCGCAGGTTTATGGTGGAAAGACGATTATATAAACGGTTCGGGAGTAAATGCTTTGACGCCGGACGATTTATCGGATATCGGCGGCGGCGCGACTTTTTTCTCGACGTCGGTAGAAGTTAAAAAAATATAACCCCAAATCCCGATTTAGAAATTTTTATATATGAATTAAGTAATGACGAAATATTAGAATTTATTAAATATTTTCTAAATCGGGATTTGGGGTTAAAAATTTTTCTTGCTATTTTTTAAACATTTGTTATAATCAAAAAGTTTTGACTTTATTTGCCGGAGTATTTTTATTAAGGGGGGTTAAGTTTTGATAATAAATGAATAAACTTAAGTTTAAAGGAATATACAGATATTTTTTTAATTGTCTGTCTATTTTGTCTGCCGCGTTTTTTACGGTTTTAAGTATTTACGGTTTTAAAAACGAATTAATTATACAATCCTCTTTTATAAATTTTTCTTTCAAATTTGACGCTCTCTCCCTATTTTTCGTAATATTTATATCGTCTATATCCATATTTATTTCTATTTTTTCAATAAAATACGGAGAGAAATACGATAAAAAACCATCCCTGTTTATCTATTCTTTTTTCTTTATAATGTCTATGATAATCCTTGCTATAAGCAACGATATGCTGACTTTTTTAATATTCTGGGAATTAATGTCGATTTTTTCTTTTCTTTTGGTTATTTATGAAGGAGGCGAGGAATCAAGGAAGGCGGGTTTTTTGTATTTTTTGATGACGCATATAGGAACTATTCTCATAACGGCGGGTTTTATTATGCTGTATTTAAAAACCTCATCCTTTTCTTTCGACTCTTATAAAGGCGCCGCCGGGATTATGATATTGGCGGCGGCAATAACGGGATTTTCCATTAAAGCAGGCATTATGCCGTTTCATACGTGGCTTCCCTATGCCCATCCGGTGGCGCCGGCCAATATATCCGCTATTATGTCCGGCATTATGGTAAATATGGCTATATACGGTATTTTAAAATTTTTATTCGTCTTTAGTTCAGTGCCCGCCCCTTTTCTTGGAATCATACTTCTCGTCTTAGGCGCTTTATCCGCGCTTCTTGGCATTATGTATGCAATGGCGCAAAAGGACATAAAAAAATTGCTGGCATTTTCCACTATTGAAAATATGGGCATAATTTTTATGGGGATTGGCATTTCCTACTGGGCAAAGGCAGAGAATTTTAAATCCATAGAATACTTTGCAATGCTGGCGGTCTTGCTTCATATAATAAATCACGGTTTAAGCAAAAGTTCGCTGTTTATGGGCTCGGGATTGATAGATAAATATACGCATACCAGAAATATGGAAAAACTCGGCGGCCTTTCAAAAAAAATGCGGCAGTTGTCCGTCTTGTTTCTCATCGGCATAATGTCCATTTCCGCCATGCCCCCCTTAAACGGCTTTTTAAGCGAGTGGTATTTATATATTTCATTGATAGGCTCGGTCTTTACGGGAAACCTGTATATGGTGTATTTTTCAATTATAGCCATTGCGCTTCTGTCCCTAAGCGGAGCCGCAGCGGGAGCCGCTTTTACAAAATTGTTCGGGATTACATTTTTAGGTAAGCCGAGAACGGTTCATGCAGAAAATGCTATAGAACCTAATATTATTGAAAGAATAGGAATCGCGATACCGGTTTTTTTGTGTATTTATATCGGAATTTATCCTTATCAAATAATTTCAAATTTAAATGCCGTTATATTTTATTTAACGGGCGGAACGGTAAACTCAAATCCGTTTTCGGCTGTACATATTATAAGCGCTCGTCCGTTTTCTTTGTATGCCCCGGCTTTAATAGCAATTGCTTTGGCGGCAGTTTTATTGATAGTATTTTTCTATCTCAAGTTATTTTCTTCCGATAAAAAAAGAATATTCGAAACATGGGCATGCGGACTTGACGAAAAAAATTCAAAAGCCCAGTATTCCGGCGGCGGATTTTCGTCAAGCATAATGAAAGTTTTTTCTTCTTTTTATTCCTCCGTTTCCGAAATTAACTTTGAAAAGGACGTAAAAAAGTATTTCAGGTCTCAATCGGTTTATACCGAAGAAATTAACGATATTTTTGAAAAATATATTTATATTCCGGCAGAAAAATTATATTTAAAAATATCGGAAATTTTTAATAAAGCGGTTAATTCGGAAAATATAAATGTTTCTTTAGGGTATTTATTTTTATCGTTAATTGTTTGCTTCATTATATACATATTTATAATAAGGTAAAAAATAAAAAATTATGAATTACAATATCGGACATTTAATTTTTGGAATCATTCAATTTTTTACAATAATCCTTCTTGCGCCCTTTTTTGCGGGTTTCATTCATAAATTGAAACAGCGGGCAAGGGGACAGAAAGGAATTAATATATTTCAGTTTTATATAAATTTTAATAAATTATTAAAAAAAGAGATTGTTTTATCCAAAGACGCAACTTTTATATCAGAGATTGCGCCTTATATCGTTTTTGTTTCCTACCTTGTTATTTTATTAATGCTGCCGGCATTTTACAGATATTCTTTACTCGGCGTATCTTCCGACGTAATATTAATAGCGTATTCTCTTGCGCTCGCGACGTTTTTTATGACTCTTTACGCAATGGACCAGGGCAGCGCTTTCGGTGGGTTGGGAGCGAGCAGAGAATGGTTTCTAACCGTTCTTTCCGAACCGTCTTTAATATTTATTTTTATATCCCTTGCCATTTATACAAAGCAGGGCAGAATAACCGATATTTTTTATTTTATTCAGAAAGGAGCCGCAAACGCATTTTTATTGGGCGTTAATTCGGACGCCGTATCCATAGCCATCCCTTTTTTGCTGTTTATCTCGCTTTTTATAGTGGGCATATCCGAAAACGCAAGGATTCCGGTAGATAACCCCGAAACCCATCTTGAACTTACGATGTTTCATGAAGCAAATATTTTAGAGGCAAGCGGAAAACATCTTGGTTTATTTGAATACGGAAGTTATTTGAAACTTACCGTTTTTTTAACCGTAATGTCCCTCATATTGTTTCCTTATATGGCGGTAAATATTTATCAAATCCCCTTGGCTTTAATAGTTTACATTCTAAAGATGATAATTTTGTGCATTCTTATTGCCGGAGTCGAAATAGTTAGCCCTAAAATGCGGGTATTCAGGGTGCCGAACCTGCTTTCGGTTTCTTTTATGCTGTCTTTAATAGCGATGATTTTATCGATAAGGGGATTTTAATTTATTTGTTAATTCGATAAGCGGGAAATTTCAAAAATGATAATGGAAAAAATAGCCGAACTTTTTATTATTTTAATACTTGTTTCGGTCGTATTAAACGTAAGCTCGCCTTTTATAAAATTTGCAATAAAGCTTTATTCTTTTCAGTCTCTTATGCTGGCATTTTATATTTTAATGGGCGCCGTTCATTTTAATTCGATAAATTTATACGGGTCTTTTGTTATTACGGTAATTTTTAAAGTTATTTTAATACCTTATTTCTTATTTAAAACGCTTAAAAAGGTTAAAATAGATAAAGAAATAGATATGTATATAGGCATACCGGAGGCGGTTGTTTTCGCAGGCTCTTTAACTTTGCTTTCCAATTTGATAGCTCAAAAAATTATCAATACCGGTATAACGTTCGGCTCCTTTGTGTTTACTATATCGCTTGCGACGTTTTTAATAGGGGCAATGCTTATGGTAACAAGAAAAACGTTATTTTCTCAGATTATAGGATTTTTGACGATAGATAACGCGATTTTTTTGGCGGCCAACAGCATTACCCACGGAATGCCTCTTTTGGTTGAATTAGGCGTGCTTTTCGACCTTTTTGTAAGCATACTTATATTGTCCGTGCTTATATTAAATCTAAGGAGAAACGTTGCCGTATAAACTTTTAAATAGGATTAAAACAAAAAATGTATGAATTAATACTGATACTTCCGGCCGCCGCTTTAATCGTTTCGATTTTTGCCGATGTTTTATGGATGTCTTATCTGCAGTTGGCGGTATCCGTTCTGGTATTTTGCGCGGTTGTAGCAATCGCTCTGTCTTTTAATTCCATTACGATTTTTTTGGGCGGTTTTTTCTTTGTGGATTATATTAATTTAGTCATACTTATAACGGTTTCGACCCTTGAATTGTTTGTAGCGTTTTATTCATTCGGATATGTCAGAACCGAGATAGCGGGCGGCATATCGAAAAGAAAATTTAAGTTTTATTATTTCTGGAAAAATTTATTTGTTTTCAGTATGATGGTTTCGATATTGTCGAATAATTTAGGTATCTACTGGACAGGCCTTGAAGCTACGACATTGGCCACGGCTTTATTGGTTTCTTTCAATAGGACCAAAGAATCTTTTGAAGCTACGTGGAAATATGTAATTATGTGTTCGGTGGGTATAGCGATAGGGCTTTTTGCGATAGTCATGCTATATTTTACGACTTCGCAGATTTACGGCGAAAGCCTTAAATCTTTATCCTTTATTAATATTATGCATGCCGGTTCGAAATTAGACAAAAATTTTCTCATGCTTGCATTTATTCTTGCGCTTGTCGGGTTTGGGACGAAAGTCGGGTTCGCTCCCATGCATAATTGGCTCCCGGATGCCCATTCGCAGGGTCCAAGTCCGGTCAGCGCTTTACTGTCGGGGGTTTTGCTTAATACGGCGCTTTTGGGCATTTTAAGATTTTATCAGATAAACGGGGCGGCAGGCATATATTACCCAAGGTATTTTTTAATAGGTTTCGGATTTTTTACTATTCTGGTTTCAGCTTTTTCAATAATAAAACAGACCGATTATAAAAGGCTTTTCGCATTCTCTTCGATGGAAAACATGGGTATTATCGCATTAGGTTTCGGCATAGGAGGAATTGCCGTTATAGGAAGCCTTCTCCAGATATTTTTTCATGCTTTGAATAAGGGATTATTGTTTTTATCCTCCGGAAACGTTCTTGCGGTCACCCATGAAAGGAAAATCGAAAAAATAAGAAATTTGTCTAAGAATTTTCCTATTACCGGACTCGTGCTTCTTTTTGGAGTTATGGGAATCAGCGGAATGCCCCCTTTTGCAATGTTTCTGGGGGAAATTTACATTATGACCGGCGTGTTCAGAAGCAATATAATATTGGGGTTTTTAGTTTTTATCCTATTGATTTTTATTTTTATAGGGCTTTTCGGCAAGATTCTTAAAATGTATGCGGGAAATAACGATAACGACGAAAGAGCAGATGAACTCCAAAGCGAAAATACGGCGCACCCTTTTATGATATATGTTCCGTTAATTCTTTTATTGGTTTCTTCTTTATTGTTATTTTATATTCCTTCCCAATTTTTAAATATTGTAAAATCGGCATCTTATGAATTTGGAGGCAAGATAATTTTTTAAATGGATAAAATTTTAATTAACAAACATATTATCGAATCAAACGCTTTTGTAAATTCGGCGGATAATCTCAAAGGGTCTGGAAAATATCTGCTTGGCATCGCCGCGGCAGACGAGAGAAGCTTAAATTCTAAATTTGGCATCAGGTATTTTTTCGGCGGTAACAACGGTATAGATGAATATTCCGTCAAAGTCGACGAAAGTTTTCAATCTATATCTAAAGTTTGTCCGGCAGCCAAAATGTATGAGCGCGAAATATACGATTTATTCGGGCTTACGCCCGACGGACATCCCGACTTAAGACCTTTAATGCTGTATCCCGAAAACTGGAATTCCTCCGTTCATCCCTTAAGAAAGGATTATAATAATTCAATTCCCGAGATGAAGAGATACGGCGAATATAAGTTTAAAAAGGTTTTGGGAGAAGGAATTTTTGAAGTACTTGTCGGACCGGTGCATGCAGGAATTATAGAACCCGGGCATTTCAGGTTTTCGCTTGCGGGGGAGCCGGTTTTACAGCTTGAAATAAGACATTTTTGGAAACACAGGGGAATCGAGAAAGTTTGCGAAGGCAAAGACTTCAAAGAAGCGCTGGATTTAGTCGCAAAGATTTCGGGAGACAATAACGTAAATATTACCATAAGCTATCTTGAGGCCGTCGAAAGTATTTTAAACCTTGAAATAACCGAAAGGGCTAAATATATCAGAGTAATACTCGCAGAGCTTGAAAGAATATGGAATTACGTCAGAGATGTTGCATGGATTTTTATGGATATCGGTTTTGCTCTGCCTGCGCAGAGCCTATTTGCATTACAGGAAGAATTAATGAAACTTAACAAAAGCTTGACCGGACACCGTTTTTTGTTTAATGCCTTAACCGTGGGGGGCGTGAATTTCAACCTTGATTCTTCAAAACTTAAGGCTATAGATAATATGATTAACAAAGTCGAAAAAAACATAAAAGAATGCGAAGCGTTTATTGTAAATTCATCGACCGTTTTAGACAGGCTTGAATTTACCGGAAAAATTAATAAAAAAACGGCCGAAGAACTTTCTTTGTGCGGAATAAGCGCGAGGGCATCCGGACTGCCGCGGGACTCTAGAATCGAGTTTCCCTACCTGATTTACGATAAGTTTGATTTAAAGCCCGCTTTACTTGAGAGCGGAGATGTTTTTGCAAGAACGGCTTTAAGAATTAAAGAAATTTACGTTTCCAAGAAAATAATCGGCGATTTATTATTTAATTTACCCGAAGGAGATATTGCCGTTGCTTATGAAAATAGGACGGAAGCTTATAAATATGCGGCAGGGAATTCTGAAACTCCGAGGGGCAATGCTTTTTTCTATGTTATGGCGGATAATGACGGAAAAATTTTCAGGCTTAAATATATCGATCCGTCGTTCAGGATATGGCCGTCCATTCAGTACGGCGTATTGGGCAATATAATTGCCGATTTTCCTTTGATAAACAAAAGCCTTAATTTATCTTATTCAGGGAACGATATGTGATTATAAGAAATTTCTATATTTATAACGGGTGATAATATATGGGATTTTTAAGTAAATTATTATTTAAAAATAAGACGCAAAGTATTGTTAGCGGCAATAGCGATTCTGTCTTAATAAAGGGAGATGAATTAAAGCGCTCCGTTGACGAGGTATTTGGAAGAAGTTTATTCGTCAGGCTTGTGGACGGCGGCTCCTGCAATGCCTGTGAAAACGAGCTTGCCGCCCTTTCCAACCCTTATTACGATTTAGAAAGATTCGGCATAAAGTTTGTCGCTTCTCCGAAGCATGCGGATGTTATTATGGTAACCGGCTGCATAACAAGAAATATGCTTAATCCGCTGTTAAAGACTTATGAAAATATTCCGGCGCCCAAGTTTGTGATTACGGCGGGCGATTGTCCCGAAACCGGCGGACCTTTTAAAGATTCCTATTCGGTATGCGGTCCGGTTTCAAAATATTTAACGGTCGCGATGAATATAAAAGGGTGTCCACCCGAACCGGAAGCTATAATATCCGGATTTTTAAAATTTATGGATATGCTGAAAACTTCTTAAATTCATACTGAATCGGCGCTTCTTTTTGTCCTTTCGTTTATCCTTGTCGAAAAATTGCAAGTTTCCGCATAGCACCCGCCAGCAAATAATTTCCTCATTAAATTTATCGCCGGGTACCGGTTTGATTTCTGAATTTATGCCTGTTTATGTGCTATAATTTAATATAATTACCGAATATATTATATATAAATAATATAAAATTGGAAATATTATATAGCGCAATGGAAAAGCAGGGTAAATTGATTTTGCGTTTGACCGAAGAAGCTAAAGGCGGGCAGGGCTCTTTGTTTTATATATTGAACGGCATAAATGAAGAGATTGGTTATATACCCGAAGATGCCGTATCGCAGGTAGCCGAAAGCCTTAATATCTCTAAGGCTGAAGTTTACGGTTTTCTAAGTTTTTTTAGAAATTATAAAACGGATGCCGCAGATAATAAGATTTATCATAAAATTGTCGTCTGCAAGTCTGAAAGCTGTGAAGCGGCCGGTTCAAAACAATTATTGGAACATATAAAAACAAGCTTAAATCTGGATTTCGGCAAACACAGTCCCGACGGAAAATATTTTTTAGATTACGTTTATTGTTTCGGACATTGCGCCGCCTCTCCGGCAGTTATGGTGGACGGGTTGTTATATGAAAAAGTTACGCCCGAAGCATTCGACGAAATAATAAAAATGATTTCCGTGCCTATTAAGAATTTAGGTTCCGTTAATCCCGCCGATTTTAAAAAACCGGAAAATTATATAGATGCGAATGTGTCCGAAATAGTAAAGAATGGCGAACTGCTTGTATTTAAAAGGTGCGGTAATATAAATCCATTATCCTCCCTTGATTACGTAAATGCAGGCGGGTTTAGCGCATTAAAAAGAGTCATAGATGAAATTAAAAGTGCAGGAGACGAAGGTAAAATCTTATTTATTAATGAACTGAAACATTCTAAACTCAGAGGCAGGGGCGGGGCGGGATTTCCAACGGGCATTAAGTGGGAAACCGTTTTCAAAGAACAATCCAAAGATAAATATGTAATATGCAATGCCGACGAAGGCGATTCGGGAGCCTATGCCGACAGAATTTTGTTGGAAAACGACCCGCTCTCGGTTATGGAGGGGATGGTTATTGCAGGCTTAATAGCAGGAGCTAAATCAGGTTTTATTTATTTAAGGGCGGAATATGCAACGGCTAAGTTTATAGTCGAGAGCGCTATTGATTTATTGAGAAAAACCGGTTATCTCGGCAAAGATATTTTAGGCTCCGGTTTGGAATTCGATATTAATTTAATAGTCGGCGGAGGCAGCTATGTTTGCGGAGAAGAAACAGCGTTAATGGAAAGCATCGAGAACAGAAGGGGAATGGTAAGGCAGAGGCCTCCGGTTCCGGCGGTAAGCGGTTTATACGGAAAACCTACCCTATTAAACAACGTATTGACGTTTGCTTATGCCGTTTTTATCTTATCGCCGCTAAAAGACAACCCGCTTCATATTTCAAATTTAGAATATTTTCTATCTTTAGGTACGGAAAATTCTAAGGGCGCGATGCCTTTTCAGGTTTCCGGAGCGGTTAAAAATCCCGGAATTTTTGAATTGCCTTTCGGCGTTACCCTGAGAGAACTTTTAAATCTTGCAGATGCATACGAAACCGCAAAAATGGTTCAGGTGGGCGGTCCTCTTGGTGCATATTTTCCGTTAAGCGGCGAGTTTCTAGATTTGAAGCTTTCTTATGAAGACATGTCCGAAAAAGGGGGCATTTTAGGTCATGGCGGCATTGTTGTTTTCGATAACTCTGCGGATATGGAATACAGGCTTTTGAATTCTTTGGATTTTTTTATAGACGAATCCTGTGGCAAATGCGCTCCCTGCAGAATTGGAACGATAAGAATCAAAGAACTGTTCGAAAGGGTTTTGAAAAAACAAAATATCGAAGAAAATTTGAAAATTATAGACGAGATTTTAGAATCCATGAAACATCTTTCTCTTTGCGGATTCGGTTCGGGCGTGCATATGCCCGTTAGAAGCCTGCCGGCTTATTATAAAAATTAATTTATTTAAAAAATAAAAAATGACCGACGAAAACGAAATTTGTAAAGACAGGATAAAAATTGAAATAGACGGCAATATCGTTAATACCGAGCAGGGCAGTACGGTATTGCAAGCCGCGAAACAAAACGGCATTTACATTCCTTCCCTTTGCGATTACGGCGCATTGCTTCCTTACGGCTCATGCAGGCTTTGCGGCGTTATCGTCGAAGGAAAAAAAGGATACTTGCCGTCATGTTCCTTATATGCGGAAAGCGGAATGAAAATAAAAACCTTTTCGGACGAACTTTTTTCTTATAAAAAAACTTTAATGGAGTTATACCTTTCCGACCATCCAAACGACTGCCTTACCTGTTTTAAAAACGGAATATGCGAACTTCAGACCGCGGCTTCTTATTTCGGCTTAAGCGGCATAAGATTCAGGGGAAAAAGCCATTTAAATTTTCCGGTTGACAATTCCAACCCGTATTTTTTATTCGACCCCAAAAGGTGCATAGTCTGCGCAAGATGCGTCAGGGCTTGCGCAGAAATTCAGGGTAATTTTGCCCTTACGGTTTCAGGGAGAGGCTTTAATTCCTTTATAAAAGCAGGCTGGGGCAAAGAAAACAGTTTTTTCAATTCCGAATGCGTTTCCTGCGGCGCGTGCGTAAAAGCCTGTCCTACGGGGGCTCTTATCGAGAAAGGCGTTGCGGAATACGGCAAGCCTTTTAAAAAAACAAGAACGACCTGCGGCTACTGCGGGGTAGGATGTTCGTTTAACGTGGAAATAAAAGGAGATAAAATCATAAGAGCGGTTCCCGTTGACGAAAGCCTTTCAAACTATGGACATTCCTGCATTAAAGGCAGGTTTTCCTTCGGCTATGCCAAGAGCGGCGAGAGGCTTAAATATCCTCTTATAAGGGAAAATTTAGGTTTGCCTTTTAAGGAGGTTTCATGGAAAGAAGCTTTTGTTTTTGTTGCGAAAAAGTTTAAGGGAATTCAGGAAAAATATGGAATAAATGCGATAGGCGCAATAAGTTCTTCGAGGTGTACAAATGAAGAAAATTATTTAATGCAGAAACTTGTAAGAGCAGCTTTTCGTAACAACAACATCGATACGTGCGCGAGGGTTTGCCATCAGCCTACCGGTTACGGACTTGGAGTTGCATTCGGCGCCGGAGCGGGAACGCAGGATTTAAGTTCGGCGTTTGAATCCGACGTTATAATGGTTATCGGCTCAAACCCTACGGAAGCGCATCCGGTAGTCGGTTCGTTCATTAGAAAAACGGCGCGTCTTGGGGCGGAGATTATAGTAATAGACCCCAGAAAAACCGAGGTTTCAAAATCGCCCCATATAGCCGCGCGTTACCACTTAAGGCCGCTTCCCGGCACAAACGTGATACTTCTTAATGCAATGGCCCATTATATTTTAAAAGAAAATTTAATTAAAAAAGATTTTATAGAAAAAAGATGCGACGAGGAATCCTTCAGGTTATGGAAGGATTTTATAATAAATGAAACAAACTCGCCGGAAGCGGCATCAAAAATCAGCGGCGTCCCAAAAGAAGACATAGAGGGCGCCGCCGGCCTTTATGCTAAAGCGGGCAAGGCTTCGATATTTTACGGTCTGGGCGTAACCGAACATTTGCAGGGTTCTACCGGAGTTCTTGCCATAGCAAATTTAGCTATGGTTTGCGGAAATATCGGCAAAAAAGGCGTAGGCGTCAGCCCTTTGAGAGGGCAGAATAACGTGCAGGGAGCGGCGGATATGGGGGCGGAACCTTCTTCCCTGCCCGGCTACAGACATATTTCCGACGAAAAGGCGAGGGCGGTATTTGAAAAAATCTGGGACGTAAAATTAGACGGCGTTCCTGGCATGAGGCTTCCGGATATGTTAAGGGGCGGCTTAGACGGCAGATTTAAGGGAATATATATAATGGGGGAAGATATAGTTCAGACAGACCCTGATTCCAACAGGATTATCGAATCTTTAAGCAATATGGAAACGGTTGTGGTGCACGATTTATTTAAAACTTCAACTGCCGAGTATGCGCATGTTTTGCTTCCGGGTTCGTCTTTTCTTGAAAAAGACGGGACTTTTACTAACTGGGAGAGGCGGATGCAGAGGGTAAGGATGGTTATAGAACCTATTGCCGGGTTGCAGGACTGGCAGGTAATTGCAGGAATTTCAGGCGCTATGGGGTATGAAATGCTTTACGGACATCCTTCCGAAATAATGAACGAAATCGCCCTTACGACGCCTCAATTTGCGGGGGTTAGCTACGATTTATTAGAAAAAAACGGTTCGATGCAGTGGCCGGTTAATGCCGAAAATCCAGGCGGCACGCCAATTCTTCATAAAGATAAGTTTGTGCGCGGTAAAGGCAGGTTTATGATTACTAAATTTATCGGTTCTAAAGACGCTGTATCGGAAGAATATCCTTTTATTTTGACGACGGTAAGAAACCTTTACCAGTATAACTGTTCCAACAATACCCGCAGGAGTTTTAACAGTCTGTGGTACGGGCGGGATGTCATAGAAGTTTGCGGAGAAGATGCTGAAAAACTCGGCATAAAGGACGAAAACCTTGTTCTTGTTAAAAGCAAAAAAGGTGCCGTTACGCTTAATGCTAAAATAAGCGGCAGGGTTATGCCCGGCGTAGTTGCTACTACCTTTCATTTCCCCGAATTTAAAACCAACGTCTTAACGAGCGAATATGCCGACTGGTCCACGGAAACCCCGGAATATAAAGTAACGGCGGTTTCTATAAGTAAAGCCGAAGGCCCTTTTGCTTCGCGTGAATTCAAACCGTTATTAAAAGGAAACGATGAAATCAAGTCGATGTTTTTAGATATTTGCAGAATTTTTTCGCCGTATCCGGCAGATATTGCGGCAGGAGAGGTTCAAAACCATATCGACAAATACTGGGAACCGGTTTTACGGATAAAATTGTTTGAAATTTACGGTGGAAATGAAATTAATTTTAAAACTGTTATAAAAGAGGTTATCGGTAATCTAACTAACAGTTAAACTTATTATGTTTCACGTGAAACATAATTTTAAATATATAAATCGTTTGATTTTATTCGATAACCGCATATTTTCTTAAATTATCAAGCCTCTTGCCTTTTATGCCCAAGTCTTCCAGATGCTTTATCTTACCGTGACGGCGCATTTTAATTATTATGTCGGCGGTAACGGGTCCTATTCCCGGAACTCTGAGCAGTGATTCTTCGTCAGCCTTATTAATTCTGACCGGATAAAATTCCGGATGACAACCTGCCCACGTCTCTTTCGGGTCTTTATCGAGATCTAAATTACCCGATTCGTTTAAAACAATATCGTCGCCGGAGAACCGGTATTTCCTTATAAGATAATCGACCTGATAAAGGCGGTGTTCGCGCATAAAAATTTGCTCCGGCGTAGAATCGGTTTTTTGTTCCCCGGGTATGGAATAGTGACCGAGACCTTTTTGATATGCCGAAAAATAAACTCTTTGAAAATTAAGTTTTTTGTAAAGTCCTAACATATATTTTATTATTTCTGAATCGGTTTCGTTTGAAGCGCCGACTATAAACTGCGTTGTAGATTTTACCCCCGAAAATCTATTGCCTTTAGACGTCAACCTGCTGATAAGTTTTATCGGGCGGATTATGTCTTTTATGTAATTTTTTTTATCGGAAAGTAAATCAAACCTTTCTTTGCCCGGTGTTTCTATATTAAGCGATACTGCGCTTGCAAGAGATATAGAATCTTCTATGGCCGCATCTGATGCGCCGGGAATGATTTTTAGATGTATATATCCCTTATAACGGTGTTTATACCTTAATAGGCGGGAAACGGCATTAATTCTGCTCATTGTATAATCAGGATTATTAATTATACCCGAACTTAAAAAAAGACCGAATGCCATTTTCTTTTTAACATAAGCCATAAATAAGTCTGCCGTTTCTTCAGGCTTAAGAGTACATCTCTGTATATCGGCATCGGATCGTATCGGGCAGTATTTGCAGTCATTTAAACATGAGTTTGAAAGAAGCGTTTTTAAAAGTATTGAATATCCGCCGTTCGGAAGGGTTACCGGATAAAGCCACTTTCCGTCCAGTCCTCTTTTTCTTCGGTCATCATTTCCGGAACCGCAGGCACATGCCATATCGTATCGGGAATCTTCAGAAAGGATCTTTAATTTTTCTATAGTATTCATTCTTTTTATTTAACTAAGATTATATAAAACAACGGCAGGCATAGCAGTTCGTTTAATAGAAACAATTTAACCGACCATTTATGCAGGCTGTTAAATTGTTTTCTTTTCGGATCTTCTTTAGAAACCTCGTCTATTGAACCCATCCGTTTTTTAAGGTTATTCATTTTTTTTGAAATAAGATTTTCCGAAAATAATAGTAGAATTAATATAATCAAAGGAATAATGAAAATAATCATACCGCCGCGGTTTAAATATAATATATAACCGGCAATTGCCATTAAAATCTGAGTAATATATCCAATCATCGAAAATTTATTAAGAAGGGCGCCCACCATATTTCCTGCCTCGTTTCTGGAATTTAGGGTTTTAAAGATATACGGCGCCGTTATATATCCTAAAAATATACTTGAGCCAAAAAAAATAGATAAACAAATTGAATATAAGTATGAAAAAATAGATAATAACATTTTTCTCCTTCTATATATTTTAATTAAATTAATGGATTTACCTAATAGCTGATAATATATATAAAATATATATTATATTATCATATTTCGGAAGATTATATAATAATAGGAAAAGTTCTTGGCGATAACCATTCGCTAAAAAAGGCGTACTTTTTTAATGCATACGGAAGAATATATGTAATGGCGGGGTAGTTCGCGAATTTCATAAATCATCATACTCTCAAAATTATATGGG
>JAJXXD010000102.1 GCA_021781285.1 bacterium
AGCATGGAGATGAAAAAATTTAACGGTATATTTTACGCCGTTTTAGTGGTATTCTTTACAATATTATCATTATCTTTAAGCGGATGCGCAAAAAAGCAGAGCTTAACCATAGGAACGGGGTCTAAGCCCGGCGTCTCCGCATTTAAAACTCAATATAGCATTATTCCCGATTATCTTAAATCTCCCGGAAATACAGATTCATTAAATAATACCGCTATATCCGCCCATATAATGGGATACGTAGTTTTGGAAAACGTTCATCAGGGTCAGGCGGTTTCCAAAGGACAGCTTTTATTAAAATTAAGCGCCCCGGAAATAGGTTCTAAATATTATGCCGCGAAAGCCGGGTTTATTAACGCAAAAAAAACATACGACAGAATTAAAAAATTATATAAAGAAAATTCTGTTTCCAGGCAGACGTACGACAATACGCTTATGCAGTATAACGTGGCTAAAGCCGGTTTGAACGAAGCCCGAAACTACTTGGATTACAAAGATATTTATTCCCCTATTAACGGAGTTATAACTAAAAAAAGCGTTTCTATGGGCGACCTTGTCGCGCCCGGACAGATGCTGTTGGTAATTCAAAGTCTTAAGAATCTGGAATTTAAGACATCCGTCAACGTTAAATATTTTAGTAAAATAAAAAGCGCCGAGAACGTTAAAGTAAATTTTTCTTCTATAAATAAATCGGTTAACGGAAAGGTGATATCTATCGTAAGGTCTGCCGATCCTTATTCCCATTCGGTCTTAGTAAGAATTGCGGTAAAAAATGCCGAAAAAACAGGGTTAATGCCGGGAATGTACGGAACGGCAAGATTTAAAATAGGAAAAAGGAAAGCTATAGTCGTTCCAAAGTCTGCTATCGTAAGACGGCTCGGCATAACCGGAGTTTACACCGCTAACGGCGCCGGCGAAGTCGTGTTCCAACCGGTAAAAAAAGGCGGCGTTTATAAAAAGAATTTAATAATAATTTTAAACGGCTTGAACCCCGGAATGACCGTAATAACAAGCGATTTAGACAAAATAAGCGCAGGAAGCTATGTAAGTCCGAAGTTCTGATGACAATAATATAATAAGGAGCTTTTTAGATAAATGAATAAAAATTTCAGCGCTAAAATCACCGAATATTTTATAGAAAACAAAATAACGCTTTTATTGATTCTGTTCAGTATAGGTTTCGGAATAGTAGCGGTTCTTCTTACCCCGAGGCAGTATAATCCTCAGATTATAGTCCCTGCGGCAAACGTAATAGTCAGATTCCCGGGGGCGAGCGGCGAGCAGGTTAAAAACTTGGTTACAAAACCGTTAGAAAGAAAAATGTGGCAGATTCCCGGGGTAAAGCACGTTTACTCCATATCCATGAACTCCGAATCTATAGTTACCGTCCAGTTTCATGTCAACGCAAGCCGCGATAAGAGCCTCGTAGATATATATAATAAAGTATTTTCCAACCTCGACGAAATTCCTAAAGGCGCAATGAGGCCGCTTATTAAACCGATAGACGTAAACCATGTTCCCATTCTTAATATTACGTTATGGAGCAAAAAGTATGACGCGGGGTATCTTACGACGATTGCCGGCAGAATATTAGATAAGCTTGATTCGGTTAAGGGAACCGGCGTTACTTCTTTAAACGGCGCAAGATATAAACAGCTCAACGTTTATCTTAATCCTGTAAAAATGGCGGGATACAATGTTTCTCCGTTAATGATAGCGCAGGAACTTAAGGGAACTAATATAAACATTCCGGCAGGATTTCTTCAGAACAACAACAAAAAAACATTTTTAACGGCAGGCGGATATTTTCACCGCGTAAGTTCGGTAAAAAACTTCATTATTTCCGTTTATAACGGGAAACCGGTTTATCTTAAAGACGTCGCCTCTATTAAATATTCCTATAAGCATTTGAATTTTTTATCGGAAATAGGATTCGGGAATAATTATAGAAAAATTAACGGAAACGACAAAGTTATTGCGGCTTCAAAAGGTATTTATCCGGCGGTAACCATAGCCATAGCAAAAAGAAGAGGCAAGAACGCCGTTACGGTTGTCGATAACATTCTTGCAAAATTTCATAAAATAGTTAAAACGAGCCTGCCGGCGGGAGTCCATTATACGATTACGAGAAACGACGGGGAAAAGGCAAACAATGCCGTAAATAAATTATTGTTTCATTTAATAATCAGCATAGCCATCGTTATCGGTCTTCTTTTAATAATACTTGGATGGAGAGAAGCTTTTATCGTTGCATTTACGATTCCTTTAATGCTTTTTCTTACTCTGGGCATAGCCTATATTTTTCATCAGACTTTAAACAGAATTACCTTGTTTGCGCTTATTCTTTCGCTTGGGCTTTTAGTCGATAACGCTATAGTAGTCATCGACAATATAGAAAGAGTTTTTTCAAAAGAAAGGAATATACTTCCTACTTATGCGGTGGACGCCGTAAACGAAATAGGCAATCCTAATTTTTTTGCTACGCTGGCAGTTATATCTTCGTTCATTCCCATGCTGTTCGTAACGGGGATGATGGGCCCGTATATGAGGCCTATCCCCTTTAACGTTCCTATCGCCATGCTCGTTTCATTATTCGTCGCCCTTACCGTAGTTCCATGGTTCTACCTTAAACTTATGGCAAACGAAAGAGGTATGGCGCTTCTTCGCAAAAAAGAATTAAAAGAGCATAGCAAAGACGGCAAAACAGGTCTGTATGCCAAAATATTAATGCCTTTGCTCTTGAATAAAAAGAAAAGATATATATTTATATCGGTCATCGTAATTTTATTTATTTTAGCTATGTCGCTTCCAGTTTTAAAAATAGTAAAATTTAAAATGCTTCCCGTTGCAAATACCAATACGTTTTTGATTACTATAAACAAACGCCCGGGTTCTACTTTTCAAGACACCAATATCGCTACTATGCAGATAGTAAATTATTTGAAACGCATAAAACAGGTAAAAAACTACGTGGTTACGGTAGGAACGCCGTCGGTTATCGATTTTTCCGGACTTTTGAGGGGGGCTAATTTTAGAAACGCCAGCTGGTATTCGGAAATAAGGGTTAATCTAATAGACAAAGACAAGAGAAACACATCTTCCCATCAGCTTGCTTTAAGCGTCCTCCCCGAGGTGCATAAAATCGGAAAAGAATATAACGCTACGGTAAAAGTCATGGAAAGTCCGCCCGGACCTCCCGTAAGATCGACGATAGTAGCAGAAATTTACGGCAAAAATTACAATGAGCAGGAAAAGCTTTCCAAAATAGTAGAATCAAAGATGAAAAAGACGAGGGGGGTTACCGACGTAAATTCTTCATACAAACGGCGGATAAAAAGAATAACGGTCGCCGTTAGAAGAAGAAAGGCATCAATGCTGGGAATAAGCACTGAAATGATTGCGCAGTCCCTTTATCTTTTAAACAACGGAATGAGCGTGGGAACTATTCATAAAAAAGGACATCTGCATCAGGAAGATATATTTTTGCGGATGCCCGGTTCTTTCAGGACGGGGGTAAATGCCTTATCAAGCATCTGGATATATGCGCCTTCCGCAGGCAAGTTAGTACCGTTGAATTCGGTAATAAAAATAAAACGCGGCTATTTGCATAATATGATTTACGAAAGAGATTTAAAGCCTTTAGTGTATGTTTACGGCAAAGTGGTAAAAAGAAGCCCTATGTATGCAAATTTAGACCTTTTTCTGCATTTCTTAAAGCATCCTCTTCCTGCCGGCTATCATATAAGGTGGGGCGGAGAATGGGATCTTACCCTGAAGGTATTTGCACAGCTCGGCG
>JAJXXD010000062.1 GCA_021781285.1 bacterium
GAATTAAAATATGCTTAAAGACTTAAATAAAGGCTATATCGGCGTATTCCTTTCGTGGGCGCTTTCAATGGGACTGCTGTATCCGAGCATTATTTTTCTAATGATTCTGGAATCCTGCGCTCTTCCAGTTTCTTCAGAGGTAGTTCTGGGTCTTTCGGGCTTTTTATCGGGAGAGGGCAAGATAAACTTTTATCTTGCGGTTTTAAGCGCAACCTTAGGCACGCTTATCGGCTCGTCGCTTCTTTATTATATCGGAAAAAGAGGGGGGAGACGGCTGGTAGAAAAATACGGAAAATATTTCCTCGTCAGCAAAAAAGAACTCGATAAAGCGGAAATCTGGTTTAAAAAATACGGCTCTATTGCGGTATTTGTAGGCGTATGCCTGCCTGTTATAAAAACCTACATAGGTTTTCCGCCCGGCGCATCGCTTATGAACTATAAAAAATTCAGCATTTATATAATCTTAGGGTCATTGATTTACAATACGGCAGTCGCATATCTTGGTTTGGTCGTGGGACGGAATATAAATGTTTTTATTCCATATTTTAGAAAATTCGGAATTATTTTGATATTAGCCGTATCCGCACTGATAATTATATATTTATACCGGCATATAAGAGCGGCGTTTAAAAATTAACTTATTATTCGCTAAATGTTTTTTAATAAAAATAAAAATCGTCATCCCGCCGCCGCAGGTCGTTTTGCCTCTTATGCCGAAATAATTTCTAATTTCAGCGTCAGCGTTATACCGTCCGGATACAATTCAAATTCCGCCGCTAAAACTAAAAAGTTTTTTAATCCCGGCTCTATATATTATTTTGTTTCGATATCCGCTTTATCTCTCATTCTATCGGCGGTCATAGTATTATTTGTAAATAAAGGCGGATTTTCTAATTCTACGAATCCGGTTTCAATATCCGCCGAATATTTAATATTATGGATATTTTTGTTTTTTATTTTGTTTTTTATAAAAAATAAAAAATATTCCCTAAAAAATAGGGTTGACCTTAGAAATCTTTCCGAAAAAACGTTCAGGCGTGATAAATCCTTTGAACTTGGAATTTTAAAAGGCTGCGGCGATAAAAAAGAACCGGACGTTTTAATCGGGTTAGACGAAAAAAAGAGATGCGAGCACACGCTTATAGTTTCGCCTACCGGCGGAGGCAAAACATCGCGCTATATAGTTCCGGGAATTGTAGCAGACGCCGAATATTCCGGCGTAAGCGTTTTTGCGATAGACATAGACAGCCCTTACCTGTACGAATCGGTTAAAAGCGGCTGGATTAAGGCAGGTAAAAACGTTGTTCATTTCGACCCTTACGACTATGAAAGTTATGACGGAAGAAAAAAAATATATTTCAACCCCCTGATAGGTAAAGACAAAAACCCTTTATCGGACGAAAAACTTCTCGACCTTTCTTCTATGCTTTTTCATTTGGACGGAAACGATATAAAAGGCGGAGACGTCCATGCTCATAAATACTATTCTAAAAGGTCTTCAGACCTTTTTTACGCCTGTCTTTTATATTTAAAACACAGATACGGCGCTAAACATTTCGACCTGTTTACCGTAAAATCTTTTTTTGAAAGAGGAGTTAAATTCATAGAAGGCGAAATCGTAAAATTTAACGGCGTGGACGGCAAAGGTAAAAAAATAAAAAACTTATTTAATAACTTTTTAGAACTTCCTATTTACGAACGGGCGAAGGTAGTTACGGATATACTGAATAATTTAGACTTTTTGAACGACTCAAAAGTCGGAAGCCGTTTCAAATGCAAGGAAGACGGAGACTGCTTTTTCACGGAAGACTTTTTTACTAAAGATATGCTTTTTATAGCGGGTATCCCTAAAGAAAAAATAAATTCCGGCGGAGGCAGGCTCATATCTTTTATTACGCAAATTTTTATAGACGGAATATATGAAAGCAGGAGAAAGGCATTAAGAGAAGAAAATTCGGACGGGCGCAGTTTTTTTATTTACCTCGACGAATTTCCGGTTTTAACGCTGAACGACTTCGACGTCGAACTTGCCAACCTCAGAAAAACAAATACCGGAGTATGCTTGACAGTTCAGGATACCGCTTTTTTAAAAGACCGTTACGGCGATATTTCCTTAATAACATCGAATATCGGAACCCATATAGTTATGGGTCATGCGGGATGGGAAACCTGCAGATATTATTCGGAAATGTCGGGCGAGCGGTACGTGTTCCATAAAGAATCGGTTAAAAAACATATCAATCCGGTTTTTGCGCCTTTTCCGTCTTCTTCCGATTACGGCGAGACCCCCGTCGCTTCGGGCTTATACCCCTTAATTTCCCCCGACGAATTAAAAAATATGGACCGCAACTCCGTATTTATTTACACGAAATACGTCAATCCTTTTATATTAAATCTGGAATGACGGCTATTTCTGCATATTTATTGCGGAAATCATTGAGGAGGCAAGACTTTTATAAGTGGCGGAAGAGGCGTTTTTTTCGAGAAGGGTATAATATTTTAATGCAAGCGCCTTGTTTTTTAAATATGTAATATAAATATAAGCCATCTGCGACAGTTCGTATTGAAAGTGCCTTCCCGACGGGTTTATATCGTAGCTTTTCTTAAAGTATTCGAGCGACAGCCTGTAATTTTTATTCGAATAGCTTATCAGGCCGAGATAATAATATGTCCCGCATAGAATATTTTTATTGTTTTTTTCTTCGGCGTAGTTGTTTTTGATTACTTCATTAAAGTATGCGGCAGCCGCTTTTAAATCATTTTTGCCGAATTCCTCCCGTCCCAGAAAATAAAGATTTTTAATTCTGTTTTCAGGCGGAAGCAGATTAATGCTTGTTTTTAATAAATTAATATAATCATTGTTATAATTTAATTTTTTATACAGTTTCAGTTTTAAATTTATAATTTTATTTCTTAATTTGAGGCTTTTTATATTTTTTAAATCAATATTTTTTATTAACGAAAAAGATTTGTTATAGTCTGCCGATTTAAAATAAACGGCGGCGAGAAAATATTCGGAACGGGGGCTTTTGTCCAAAGTATTATACTTTTCCCCATAAATTAAGGCTGTTTTTTCGTCTTTTTCTTTAAGTTTTATCTTAGAGAGGTAAAGATAAGTTTTGGGGTTTATATATTTTGACGGAATTAAAAATTCAATGCTCTCCAAGGATTTAAAGGCATCCGCAAAACGCTTATTTTTATAATCGCTTTTAATAATTTTATAAATTAATCCGGAGGCTTTTTTTTCGGTCTTTATTTTTTCCTTTTCGGGCATATAAGAAGAATCGAAAAGTATTCTCTTGAGGTATTTCAACTCTTTTGCCGGTTTATTTTCTTTCCGGTAATAACCGGCTATAAATTCTAACGATTTAAGTTTAATTTCGGGGTAGCCTATTTCTTCGGCGCCCCGTTTTATATATTTGACGCCAGCCGGGTTGTTCTGCATAGACAGAGCCATGCCGTAATACATAAGCCCGCTATTGTAATAATATCCGGAGCAATACTTCGAAGATTTTACGAGATAGTCCCGCGCAACGAGATATTTTTTTTCTTTATAGGCTATAAGCCCTTCATAATATGCTTTATAACACAGGTCTTTCTTTTCGGGTTCGAATAAATTTTTATTATTTAAAATTAAAAGGGCGCCGGATAAATCGCCTTTATGGCTTATCAGATAATCCAGATAAACCGACTTGAAATAACTGTTTCTTTTCTTCAGGTAGATTATTTTTTTTAAAATTCTTTTAACGTCGTCTTCTTCGTACAGCTTAT
>JAJXXD010000022.1 GCA_021781285.1 bacterium
GGAGGAATCGCTTAAGTACTTTCCCGCAGTCCTGCTGACCGGCGCAAGACAGGTAGGAAAATCCACTTTATCCGCAAAAATAATGGAAAACTATGTAACATTTGACGATATAAATATATACGTATCCGCAACGACAGACCCGGTAGCGTTTATCAACAATCTTAAAAAACCTGCCGTATTAGATGAAATTCAAAAAATTCCGCAAATATTTGAAATAATAAAATACGACATCGATAAAAACAGGGTTAACGGAAGCTATCTTCTTACCGGTTCTGCAAATGTCATAGGTTTTAAAAAAACTACGGATACTTTAGCGGGAAGAATTGCATTACTTGAATTATATCCGTTAAGCCTTAAAGAACTTTCGGATAAAAACGAAAATATAATAAATATATTGTTTGACGATACATATTTGGATTATAAAAACAATAATCTTAACGATATAAAATATAATGAAATTATTAATAATGCGATTCTCGGAGGATATCCCGAAATAAGAAAAATAGATTCACCAAGTGCAAGGCATATGTGGTTTAATTCGTATATTAGTACCTATATCGAAAGGGATGTCCGCGATATCGGAGAGTTAAGAAATTTAGGCAAATTTATAAAAATGTTTAACGTTTTATCGTCAAGAAGCGCAAATATCTTAAATAAAACGGACCTTTCCAGAGATACCGGCATCGATAATAAAACTCTCGACAATTATTTAAAACTGTTAGAGAGCGTATATCAGATATATTTCTTAAATCCTTACAGCGCAAATATAAATAAAAGATTTGTAAAAAGCCAAAAACTGTTTTTCACCGACAGCGGCATCTTATCGTATTTGCTGGGAGTTTCTACAGTAGAAGACTTTAAAGATTCTCCTTATAAAGGGGCTATATTCGAAACGTTTATATTTTCCGAATTGTTTAAAAGCGTTAAATATTCCGAGAATAATACAAAATTATTTTTTTACAGAACCACGGACAAAAAAGAAATAGATTTTATAATTGAAAGAAACCAAAAAATAATCGCCGTAGAAGTAAAACTTTCACAAACAGTAACCTTATCCGATTTTAAACATATTATAGATTTGAAGAAATCTGCAAAAAACTTTAAATCCGGTTTTGTTTTTTATAACGGAGAAAAGATTTTATCTTTCGGCGGAGACCTATTTGCGCTCCCTGTAAAATTATTATTATGACCAACCCCTTTTATTTACTATCGTCCCGTAGCCGGCCTATGTATTCCGTTTTAACTGGACGGCTTTTCCGTTTTTAACTGGACGGGTTAATCCCTTCTTTTTTTATATAATAACGTTAAGTTTAAGTCAATGAAAATATCTTTAATGTATTGCAGGAGGGGGTACCCCCTCCTGCAAGAACGCCGTTTAAGATTTCCCGGACATTTTCTTCCTCATAGATTCGCCGGTTAGCTTTATCTGATACGCGTTATGCACTATTCTGTCCAATATGGCGTCGGCTATCGTGGGCTCGCCTATAACCTCGTGCCACTTATCCACCGGAACCTGGGCGGTTATGACAGTGGAGCAGAGCTGATGCCTGTCCTCGAAGATTTCAAGGAGGTCCCTCCTTTGCGTTTCGTCCAATAAATTAATGCCCCAGTCGTCTATTATGAGAAGTTTTATTTTGGATAATCTGTTAAGCAGTTTAATATAGCTTCCGTCGGCCCTGGATATTTTCATCTCCTGTAATAATCTCGGCAGCCTTATGTATCTTGCGGCTATTCCGCTTCTGCAGGCCGAGTTGCCGAGAGCACAGGCTAAATAGGTCTTTCCGGCGCCGGTGGGACCGGTCAGGATAATATTCCGGCTTTTCTTTATCCAGCCGTTGGAAGACAGTTCGGTAATCTGGGATTTACCGAGCCCTCTGTCGGCCTTAAAGTCTATCTCCTCGACGCAGGCGTTCGAGTATTTTAATTTGGCTTTTGAAAGAAGCATCCTGAGCTGCTTGTCCTGCCGGAAAGCTATTTCCTTGTCTAAAAGAAGATTTAAGCCTTCTTCGAAGGCTAACGGTTCTTCCCCGACCGATTTTGCCATTCCGTAGAGCTTTAAAGATAAAAGTTTTTCTTTCAGCATAGTTCCCCCTTGTAATATTCGGCGCCGCGGATATTTTCGTGCGCTATTTTATTTTCTATTTTTTTCTCCATAAAATCATTCTCCAGGTTTTTATCTAAAATATTCTTTACGTTCCTGTATCTGTGCAAGCTAAAACATAGGGCCTTGCCGCACGCGGCTTCCACGCGTGCGGCGGGATAGCGTTTATTGAGGCGTATTATGCCGAGGCTCATCCTTAGGGAAGATTCGGGGCTTCTCCTGTCTTCCATTATCTTTTCTATTAAAAGGGCGGTATTTTGGCCTATTTTCAAGGATTCCTCCCGTATCTTTTCCGGCGTTATAAGAATGCCGCGGTGGGAAGCCGGCATATGTTCCGGAGAGGTAACGAAATAAGATTTCGTAAAACTTCTTTCGTGGGAAGCAATTATTTTGGAATTATGGTATATTTTAATTAATTCGTGGTTATAGCATATATCCACGTCCCTGTGTATAAGCTGGTAGGGGACGCTGTAGTGGGTGCCGTTTACATCCACGTGATAGTCTATGCCGACCTTGGCCCTCTTCCAGAAAGAAAGTTCGTATCTTTCCGGGAGGGGCTTTAAATGAAGTTTTTCTTCCTTAAAAAGCTCGGTTCTTGATTTTAAAATCTTCTGCATCGGCCTGTCGTTATAATCTTTTAGTTCTGCAGCTATAGCTAAATTTAACTCTTCTATACTAAAAAACGTTTTATCCCTTAACGGGGCAAGTATCCTTCTTTGGGAGTTGAGCACTCCGTTTTCCGCCTTGGGCTTATCTTTCGGTTTACAAGGTCTTGCGGGTATTATAACCGTGTCGTAATGCAGTGACATCTCCAGATAAGTCGGGTTTATCTCGGGGTCGTAATAGTTGGCCATGGTAACCCCGGATTTAAGATTATCCGGCACTACCCCGGAAGGAATTCCGCCGAAGAATTCGAACATCCTGATATGGCAGCTTATCCAGTTCTCGAGCGTCTGGCCTAAGACGGCGTACGCGAAGGTATAACTGCTCGCGCCGAGCACCCCGACGAATAATTCTGCTTCGGTTATTTCTCCGGTAAGAGGGTTTTTGATTTTCGGCTTATATCCGGAAAAATCCACGAATACCTTTTCTCCCATCTTATGGTTAAATCTCATGACGGGATTTAATATCTTTTTAAATTCGCCGTAGTGATACGCAAACTGGGAATACCGGTAACCGCCTGGATTATCCCTTATATATTCCTCCCACAGAAGATAAAGGGTGACCCCTTTCCTTTTAAGCTCGGAACGGATATATTCCATATCGGGGAGCGGCCTTAACGGCTTTGATACCTCAAGCAGAAACAACGCTTTTATCTCTTCGTCGGTCAACGAAATAAATGCGTCGTAAGTTGCGCCGGAGGATTTAAAGCGGTTAACGTAGAAGCTCACCGTCGTCGGGGAGACGTTTACGGACAGGGCTATTTTTCTGTTGCTTAAGCCCGAATTAAATAACCTGATGATTTCTTTTACCGTTCGCATGTCCAGTTTCCTTTTTCTTTTCATCCTTTCTCCTTAAAATTAGTTTAAGGTGCGTATTTCGGTTTAACTGGACGGGTTTTTCGTTTTTAACTGGACGGGTTAATCCCTTTATATTTTTTATATAATATCGTTAGTTTTATGTCAATGAAAATATCTTTAATGGATTACA
>JAJXXD010000037.1 GCA_021781285.1 bacterium
GCTTGCCGCTTATAATGCCGGAACGGCAAATGTCGATAAATATAACGGCGTGCCGCCGTTCGAGGAGACCGAAAATTACGTAAAAACGGTTCTTTCTTATTACCGCGAGTATAATTCGGATTCTAAAACTAAATCTTAAGTTATACTAAACCCAAATCCCGATTTAGAAATTTTTATATATGAATTACCTGAATTACTTAATAATGTCATTGCGAGCACAGCGGACGGACGGACGAAGTCCAGCGTAGCTAACTCCGGCGCAGCTAACCAATCTAAAAACGAGGTTGCTTCGCTACGCTCGCAATGACGGAATAGTAGAATTTATTAAATATTTTCTAAATCGGGATTTGGGCTAAATATGGGAAGACTTCTCAGTTTAAAAGAATACGGCGATGCGCTGGATAACGCAAATACATTATTGGTTAAAGGAAAACTTACCAAGGCGGTGGGCCTTGTCCTCGAAACCAAGCATCCCGGTCTTTCTATAGGAAAGATATGCAGGATAAAAAGTAAAAAATCCGGCATTTTTGCCGGCGTTACTTCGGATATTACTTCTGATATTACCGCCGAAGTTATCGGTTTTAATAACGATAAAGCCATACTTATGCCCTACGGAGATATCTCCGGCATAAGTCTGGAAAGCGACGTCCTTCTTTTAGACGAAGAAGAGAAATTTCCGGCGGGAGAGGAGCTTCTTGGAAGAGTCATGGATCCTTTCGGCAACCCGATGGACGAAAAAGGCAGAATTTTTTGCGGAGATTACGCAAAAATATCCGCCGAACCCCCGTCTCCGCTTTCGAGAAAAAGAATCAACGAAGTTATGGACGTCGGCGTCAGGGCGGTTAATTCGTTTCTTACTATAGGCAAAGGTCAAAGAATCGGTATTTTTGCGGGTTCGGGCGTAGGCAAAAGCACCCTTCTGGGCATGATTACCAAATATTCCGAATCAGACGTAAACGTTATAGCCCTTATAGGCGAAAGAGGGCGCGAGGTTAAAGAATTTATAGAAAAAAGCCTCGGAGAAGAAGGATTAAAAAAATCGGTTATCATAGTAGCCACGTCGGATAAATCGCCTCTCGTCAGACTGCGGGGCGCTTTTGCCGCTACCGCCGTTGCCGAATATTTCAGGGACAAAGGGCGCAATGTTCTGTTTTTAATGGATTCTATAACCAGATTTGCGATGGCGTCCCGCGAAATAGGCTTATCGGCGGGCGAGCCGCCGACCGTCAGAGGTTATACGCCGTCCGTATTCAGCGTTTTACCGAAACTTCTCGAAAGGGCGGCTATTTCGGACAAGGGGAGCATTACCGGAATATATACGGTTTTAGTCGAGGGCGACGATATGAACGAACCGATTTCGGATACGGTCAGGTCTATTTTAGACGGACACATTATTCTTTCCAGAAAAATAGCGGAAAGCGGTATTTTTCCGGCCATAGATGTTCTTAACAGCTTGTCGAGGGTTATGCCGGACATCGTTTCCGAAGACCATTTGCTTAAGGCGAGAGAAGTTTTAAAAGTAGTTTCCGAATATAGAGTAAACGAAGACCTTATAAATATAGGCGCATATTCTAAGGGTTCCAACGATAAGATAGATTTTGCCATAGACCATATATCGAATATAGAAAATTTTATAAAACAGACGCCGGACGAAAAATATTCGTTCGGCGAAAGCCTTAAGGAAATGGGAGAACTGCTTAATTAACTATTGCGAGCGAAGTATTGTCATTGCGAGCGTTAGCGGACGGACGGAGTCCAGCGAAGCTAACTCCAGCGCAGCTAACCAATCTTGCCGTTTGTGAGATTGCTTCGTCGTTAAACACTCCTCGCAATGACAGGCGGCAGCGGTAATTAAAAAATATCTAA
This sequence comes from bacterium, assembly GCA_021781285.1. Lineage (GTDB taxonomy): Bacteria > SZUA-79 > SZUA-79 > Acidulodesulfobacterales > Acidulodesulfobacteraceae > Acidulodesulfobacterium_A. Next base: position 1,867 of record JAJXXD010000037.1, read on the forward strand.
GATATACTAAAATATGACATAAAAAGGTATAATAAAATGAGAATTAGCAGAGAAGAAGCCGTAGATTTATTTAAAAACGGAAATATCCTTGAACTCGGGAAAATTGCGGAAGGCGTAAGAAAAGACAAGCACCCCGATGACGTCGTAACTTTTATTATCGACAGAAACATTAACTATACAAACATATGTACTTCGGAATGCAAGTTTTGCGCTTTTTATAAAAAATACGGCGTTCGGGATGCAGAGGCTTATATCCTTTCCAAAGAGCAAATCTTCGGTAAAATCCGCGAAACGAAAGAGCTTTCCGGTACGCAGATTCTTCTTCAGGGCGGCTTGAATCCCGATATCGGCATCGATTATTATCTCGGGCTTTTAAACGATATAAAAGAAAAATTTAATATCCATATACACGCTTTTTCTCCTCCCGAAATTACTTTTATTGCAGATTCAAACGGCATTACCGTTAAAGAAACGATAGGTCTATTGAAAGAAGCGGGGCTGGGTTCGGTGCCGGGCGGAGGAGCGGAAATACTCGTTGACAGGGTCAGAAAAAAAATCAGTCCAAATAAAATTAACAGCCGTCAGTGGCTCGAGGTTATGGAAGAAGTCCACCTCGCCGGCCTGAATTCTTCGGCGACCATGATGTTCGGGACGATAGAAACCGACGAAGACATTATAGAACATCTTTTTGAACTCAGAAATCTTCAGGATAAAACCGGCGGTTTTAAAGCTTTTATTCCATGGAGTTTTCAGAGCAAAAATACGGCTCTTAATCCCAGAGGCGTCTATGGCCATTATTATCTGAAAGTTCTTGCGGTTTCAAGAATAGTTTTGGATAATTTCGACAATATTCAGGCATCGTGGGTAACGCAGGGGGCAAAAATGGGGCAGGCCGCATTAAGTTTCGGCGCAAACGACATGGGTTCGACTATGCTGGAAGAAAACGTCGTGAAAGCGGCCGGAACAACAAACAGCGCGGTTGACGAGAAATTAATGGTAAGGCTGATTAAAGACGCGGGATTTATTCCTGCGCAAAGAATTAATAATTATGATAGAATAAAATTTTATTAAAAATTATTATAAAATTATGTTATAATTTCATTTATTAAAAATAATAAAAAATGTCAAATTAACTAAAGAGAGGAAAATAACGCTGTGACCGAAGAAAGGCTGTTGTATTTTAAAAACATACTTAATAAAAAAATAGATTCTCTGCTCGGCGAAGCTTTAAAAACCGTGGATTTTATGACTAAAGAGGACGATAACTTTCCGGACCCTACGGACAGGGCGACTCTTGAATCGGACAGAAATTTTGAGTTGAGAATCCGCGACAGGGAAAGAAAACTTATTCCAAAAATAAAGGAAGCGCTCGAAAGAATAGAGAACGGAACTTACGGCATATGCGAAGAATGCGGTGAAAAAATTTCGGAAAAGAGGCTGGAATCAAGACCGGAGGCTACTATGTGCATTGTTTGCAAAACCAAGGAAGAAGAGCTTGAAAAAAAATCCAATATATAATTAATAATAATAAACTATGATAAATTCTCTGAATAAAATTTGTCCGCGCAAAAAAATACTCATCGTAGAAGACAACAGGATGCATTCCGAACTTTTAAAAATTATCGTCCAGTCTTCTTTCGACGCCGATATCGTTATTGCGGAAAACGGGAGGGATGCCTTAGATAAAATTACGGAAGGCTGTATTTTCGACCTTATAATAATAGACATAATGCTTCCGAAGATAAACGGGATAGACGTGCTTAAAACAATTAGAAAAGTTTATGATAAAATCCCTATTTTAATGCTAAGCGCGTTGAACGATAAAGAAACTATAAATAGAAGCTATGCCGAAGGAGCTACGGATTACATAGCAAAGCCG
>JAJXXD010000132.1 GCA_021781285.1 bacterium
ATCGTACCGTTGCCGAATTTTTCGATATATTTTGACAAACCCGCCCATGAATTAACTTTTATTCCGTTAACGCTGGTAATGATATCGCCTTTTTTAAGTCCCGCTTTTACCGCAGGCCTGCCTTTCATAACTCCGCCTATAACAGGCTTTAGAACCGGTCTTCCCGCCATAAAAATAATGGTAAATATTACGGCGGCTAAAACAAAATTAAAAAAAGGGCCGAAAAAAATAATTAAAAATTTTTTATACGGGGGGAGGTTGCTGTATGAACGCTTCATGTCCTCCGGCGGCAATTCCTCCGAAGGGTCTTCACCGAGAAGCTTGACGTATCCGCCTAAAGGAAGCGCGGAAATGACGTATTCCGTTTCTCCGATTTGCCTGCCGAAAACCTTAGGTCCGAAACCCAGCGAAAACTTTTCGACTTTAACGCCCATTTTTTTTGCGACTATGAAATGTCCGAACTCGTGAATAAGAACGATGACGCTTATTACAATGAGAAAAGCAACGATGTCGTAGATAATTCCATTAATCATAATTTTTTTTATATATTAAAATTTTTATATGTTTTAAATATTAATATATCTTATTATATTTTTTTTTTGTTAAAAATGCAATTTTTTTTAACTTCTCAGGGTGATTCCAAAACGGACGTTCAACTCTTTTACGAGGCCGTCTCTTAATAAATTGACTTCTTCCATAGTCGGCGTTCTGTCGTCCGCCATTGCATCGTATCTTATAAGAAAGGATATTTTACCCTCCTCTATCTGTTTTCCGCTGTAAACATCAGCCAATCTCACGTTTTTAATTAACCCCGAAAAACCCTTTATGAATTTTTCCACGGCTGCATATTCGATGTCCCCGTCGGCGACGATAGAAATATCCTGCTCTATTTCCGGATATTTATTGGGCTGGATAAAAGACTTTTTACCGGAAATAAAATCTTTGATAAAATCGATATCGAACTCGAATGCAAAAACCTTATACTCTATCTTAAACTCATCAAGTATTTCTTTCTTTATTTCTCCAAAAATACCGGCTCTTTTTTTGCCTATTAAAACTTCTAAAGCCGCATTTTCATTATAAAACCTGCCGGCATCCGCTTTATTAAATACGAATTTTTTAATACCGGATTCTTTTAGTAAAAACTCGACTACGCCTTTTCCGTCGTAAAATTCCGGCTCACGGCTCATATGCTTAATTCCCGTACAAATACTTCCGCATAAAATATTTTTTTCCGTAACCGGATATCCGTCAGACTCTTCTCCGATATAAATCTTTCCGATTTCAAATATTTTAATGTTTTTATGTTTTTTAGAATTTTGCGACGCCGCCTTTAATATATCCGGTATTATGCTGATTCTGAAAAATGCGTAATCTTTAGAAATAGGATTCTTAAGCTCCAGAACGCCGGTTTTATCGCCTACGCCTCCAAGCGAAATATTTATCTCTTTTTCTCCGGTAAGCGAAGGGGAAATAACCTCGGTAAATCCGCCGTATCTTAATAAATTCCTGAAGAGCCTCGACGTTTCGAAGTTTTGATTTTTTTGCGGCGGCCTTAAAATGCCTGATGGAACCGAAGATTTAATATTATCGTAACCGTAAATCCTAAATACGTCCTCGTAAATATTAACGTTTTCGGTTATATCGCTCCTGAAATAAGGCGGCGTAACCGAGATAATTTCGCCTGCCGCCGCATCAAAGGATTTATTTTCTATAATTTCATATCCAAGACGGGATAAAAAACGGGGCGCTTTATTTTTTACCGCGGCATCCCCAAGAAAATCGGACAAATCATTTAATTTGATTTCATAAATTTTCGGGTTATCGCATTCCTTTATATCATAGGCTTGGCAGGAGATATTAAAGCCGTCCGCGTATTTATTAAGAAGATATAAAAAACGTCTTATTGCAAATATGCTTAGAAACGGATGAAGACCCTTTTCGAAGCGGGTCGAAGCATCCGTTCTCAGGGCAAGCGTCCTCGATGTTTTTCTTACGCTCGACATATTAAAATTTGCGGCTTCTACTATAATATCTACCGTATTTTCATCGATTTCGCTGTTCGACGCTCCCATAACTCCGGCAATCGCGATAATCTTATTTTTATCGGCTATAACGATATCTTCGCCCGACAATTTCCTCTCTTTGCCGTCCAAAGAAATAAGCGATTCCCCTTCTTTAGCATGCCTGGCGCTGATTTTATTGCCGTCTAATTTTCCGGCATCAAATGCATGCAGCGGCTGGGCTGTTTCTAGCATAACGATATTTGTTAAATCCACTATATTATTGACGGGTCTTATGCCGCCTTTAAGCAGTTTGTTTTTTATATCCATCGCCGATTCTTTTATTTTTATGCCGGAAATTTTAACCGCTATATAAGCAGGGATTAAGTCCTTATTTTCGACATTTACGACTAATTCGCTTTCCTTAGATGAATAGTTTCCTTGAGGCTTAAACTCTATGCCGCCGTAAAGTTCCGGTAAAACCAAATCTTTATCCAATATAGCCGACAATTCGTAAGCAAACCCCAGCACGCCGAATAAATCAGGCCTGTTAGGCTCAAGGTCGAATTCTAAAACGGCATCGTTTAATTCAAAAATATCGTAAGCCGTCCTGCCTGTTTTCTCAAAAGGGAACTTTACGATCGAAGATATGTTTAACTGCAGCCCTAAATCTTTTTCGGAACAGAAAGCCGCTTCCGAAACCACGCCGAATATAGCTTTATCTCTTATTTTCAAGCCGTGTTCAAATACCGTTCCTTTTGTAGCGATCAAAGGTTTCTCTCCTACTTTTATATCGAGTCCTTCTTTTGTGAAAACTATTCTTTTGATTCCGACCGCTTCCCCGGCGTAAACTTCCGCAATGCCGAATTTGTCGCTCGACGGATGCTCCGCTATGCTTTTAATTTCTCCCACTACTATATTTTCAAAAGATTTTTTTTGTGAAGAATAAGGAAAGAATTTTTCCACTTCCATTGTTCTGCCGTTTAAAAGATTTGCTATTTTTTCGGCATCCGTATTAAAATTTACAAATTCCTTAAGCCACTTTAAGCTAACCCTCAATTTAAAATTCCTCCTTTTTTATAAAAAACCGATTAAACAAAATCGAATAACGATGGTTGCGCCGACAAATCATCTTCATCGAACTTTTCGGCATACATTTTATTATACGCCGCCATCATCTCGTCTAAGGCTTCCGCTGCATCGAAAGAAAAATCTTTATTCAGCTTTAAACCGGAAACTCCTACGGCTCCAAAAATAGATTTTAAGCCCAGATTATCATGTGAATTCATAAGTTCCAAATTATATTCAGGAACAAAAACCGGTCTTTTTTGTTTTATGGAAAAATTACACGTTTTCATCGTTCCGCTCTTTACCGGAGAAGACACCGCAAACGTTCCAAGTCCCGAACCGCTCTGCAATCTGTCTCTCGCGACTAAATTTTTAGAAGATATTTTTTCATGCAGAGGCAGTTCGGAAACTATGGCTCCGTCGTTTAATATAATTTCGTTATAAAGGTCTCTGTTTTCCGGCGGATACGCCGGCGACAGCAAGCCGGAACCGATATAAGCAACGGTATAGCCGTTATTTTTTAACGCGGTCCCGTGCGCCGCGGCATCTATCCCCAAAGCCAGTCCGCTTATTATGGAATAGCCGTAAGAACACAGCCTTGCCGTAATATTTTTTGCAAGCTCTAACGCATAATCGGGCGGCTTCCTCTGCCCCACGACCGCCGCCGCAAATCTTAAATTTTCCTTTAATACCCCTTTATAATATAAAATAGGAGGGGCGGCCTTTATAAGCCTTAGATTGGATGGATACAAAGCCGAATTAAAGGTTATAATTTTAATTCCGTTTTTGGAAGCCTCTTCGATTTCTTTAATGGCGTCAAAGAATGCGGTCTTTATGATTCTTGAATTAGTTAAAATCTTTATATATTCGGTTTTTAAACCTGCTCTTATAAAATCGGACTTATCTGCGCTAAAAATTTCGCATGGATTCTTAAACGCCTTTAATAAGAAAAATATATGCCGGTTCTGAAGCCCTTTTATCTTTTTCAGCGCAAGAGTGCATATTAAATCATCCATTAATATCCTCTTTTCCGAAACCGCCCGCCGAATATGTTTTCCCGAGAAATAACCCCGCAACCGAATTTGCGCCTCTTTTTAACAAAGCTTTCTTTATGTGCGAGAACGTCGTTCCCGTGGTGATAATATCGTCCAGAATTATTATGTTTTTATATTCAAAATCATATTTATTCATCACTGAAATATGTATTAAGTCATTTTTTTTAGATTTGATATCCTCGATATGCCCGGGTTTGTGCCCCTTATTGCAAACTATAGCTCCGTCAAGAGCGCTTATCGTTCCTAACGCCGAAAGATACGAGCAGACAACCGCATTGGGATAAACGTCTAAGAAGGAATTGCTCGGAGGAACCGGAAGAATAAAATCGTAAAAATAAAAATAATTATATATAATATTATTTAAAATTTTAACGAAAAAAGCTATCGTCCGCGGGTCGCTTTTTTTATATTTTAATATGCGCTCCGAATGTTTAACGGCATCTTCATCCAACGAAATTTTTTTATTTTTCGGTATATAGTCGTTAAGATAAAAATATTCCCCGTTTCTATAAGCATGAATATTATAGTATTTTCTGAACATCGTTTGAATATCCGGTTTTAAAAAAATTAAAACAATTTAATCTATAATATGATAAATCTTTATTTTAAAAATTTCAATTTTAATCTATCCGGCTCAATAGGAATTATGCTTTATTCCGAATTAGAAAAAGAAGATTTTATAAAAAAGATTAAAGAATTAAAAATCGATTATAGATTCTATACTTTTGAAGCCTTGAAAACGCATTTCAATTTTAACGGCAAGATAGTTTCTCCACTGAACTTTCCTTTTAAAAATATCGATAAAATTTTATCAGCAAGGCTCGTCATCCTCGACGGCATAAAAGTAAAGTCCCTATGGGACGCCGTATTGCTTAACGCGGTTTGCGATTTTGCTTTAAATAACCGGATTATTTTCTGCATAAAAGCCGAAGACGGTTTTAACATCGACGACATTTTCTTTTCATATTTGAATTACGATAAAAATTCCCGGGAATATTTAATTTTAGACGTTTATAAAACGCGTTTAACTCTTTTAGCGGAAACAAGGATAGTAAGGGATAGTAAATTCGGCGGATATACCTCTTCTATGGCAGGATTTATCGATAAAATTAATGCTTTAGGGTTTTATATAAAAGAAATGCGTTCGAAAAATCACGATGAATCCCGTTTGATTTTTTTTAACGATAAAAAATTTGAAATTAAATTAGCGGTTATTCCGCTTAAAAGAACGGCGGATTCAAACGGCGAATTTATTTCAAAAAAAGGCATAGCTATAAATACTACGCTAACGGATATTTATTTTTATCCGGCTGAATTAATCGATAAAATTAAAATATTTCTTGGAACTGCCGAAAATGCAGGCAAGCCGATTCATTGCCGTTATAAAAGGGCGCAAATAAATAAAACAAGCGCTGACGGAATGAGCGTAATTCAAGATACGTCTATAAAAGAAATATCCTCCCCTCATCTCGTTATTGCGGGAGCAGGGTCGGGGAAAACTAGAATTATCGTGAATAAATTTTTATACCTTTTGAATTTTATTCCTGCAGATTCCATAATAATTTTAACATTTACGAATAATGCGGCGGCAGAGGTAAAGAATAGAATTGCATCCTCCCTGACGATTAAAGGGACCGGCCGCAATTCGATAGCGGATAAAGTTTTAAATATTTCAACGTTCCATAGTTTTTTCTATTCCCTTATAAAAGAATTTCATAAAGAATTAGGATTTGAATCCGCTCCTTTAATTAAGGGAAATAACGGCGATTCCGGTAAAAACGCGAATACCGCTTTTATATCTTACGATGAAATTATTTCATATGCCATAGAACTTTTTAAAAATTTCGATACCGCTTTAGATATCGCTTCCAGGTTTAAATATATCCTAGTAGATGAATACCAAGATTTGGATTTTTTCAGCGATTATATTATAAAAAAATTAGACTTTGCCAGAGGCGCGGTTATGTATGCCGGAGATGACGATCAGGCAATATACGGATTTAACGGCGGCGATTCTTTTAATATATTATTCTTCGACCTATTTTTTCCGTCGGGAAAAATCTTCATCCTGCAAAATAATTACAGGTCTCATTATAAAATTATAGATTTCTGCAATTTAATAATAAATAAAATTGCTTTTAGATATCCTAAAAAATTAACCGCTAAAAACAGCGGGGACGAGAAAAACGGCAATAATATCGTTAATATTATGCAATTTAAAAATAAAAATATTGAAGAAAAATTTATTATAGAAACGGCGGGCAGGCTTAATGAGCATGGAAAATCTACCGCTATCTTAGTCAGAACCCAAAAAGAGGAAAGCCGTTTCAAAGCCGTCGCCGGTTTCAACGAAAAAAGTTATATAGGAACGATACATAAGAGCAAGGGGCTGGAATTCGATATTATATTCATAACAAACGTATCGCAGGGTAATATTCCGCATTTAAAAAGCATTCAGCCGACTATTCCGCAACGAAAAATCTCAAGGCATTCTTTTATTCAATTTTTAGACGACGGGATTAAATTGAAAACCGACCGTGACGATGAAATTAAGCTTTTTTATGTCGCGGTTTCCAGAGCAAGGGAAAAAGTTTTTATTACTTATTCGGGAGAAATATCTGAATTTTTAATAAATTAAAACTATTAAAACTGCTTCAGGATATCAATGTTTCCCTGATAAAGAAGCCTTAGGTCGTTAATATTATATTTCAGCATAACGATTCTGTCGAATCCCATTCCGAAAGCAAATCCTCTATATTCCTGCGGATCTATTCCCGCATACTTAAAAACGTTTGGATGAACCATTCCGCAGGGAATAACTTCTATCCATCCGGTGTTTTTACAAATACCGCAGCCCCTGCCTCCGCAAAAAACACACTCAATATCAAGATCTAATCCCGGTTCGACGAATGGATAAAAAGCCGGCCTAAAACGCGTCTTTCTGGCGCCGAGAAGATTTTTTACGGTTTCTTCCAGAATACCTTTTAAATCCGTTAATCTGACGTTTTTATCGACAAAAAGCCCTTCCATCTGATTAAACATAAAAAGATGCGTCGCATCGACGGCTTCATATCTGTAACATCTTCCCGGAGCTATTACTCTCAACGGAAGCTGTTTTTTTTCAAGAGTTCTTGCTTGGACGCTTGAAGTATGGGTTCTGGGAACAAGCCCGTTGAGCAGATAAAAGGTATCCCACACGTCTCTTGCAGGATGGTCGGCGGGTATATTGAGAGCATCGAAATTATAATGGGTCGTTTCAATTTCAGGACCTTCGACTATTTCGAAGCCCATAGAGGAAAAAAAATCGGAAGCCTCTTCTAGAACTGCGGTTATAGGATGTTTATGCGGCCCTTCCATATAACTGCCGGGAATAGTTAAATCTATCCCGCGTCCGGTTGAAGACTTTCCATACTCTATATTTGAAAGTTCTTTTTTTTTGCCGTTATAAATGTTCTCTATCCGGTTTTTGGCTTCATTAGATTTTGAGCCGATAATTTTCTTTTCTTCCGCGGAGTATAGATGAATATTGTGCAATATCCCGGTAATCTTACCCTTTTTGCCGGTAAAATTACGGAACCTGTCGTCTAATTCATTTACATTTTCCGAAGAATTCAGAAGTCTTTCGGCATCTTCTAAAATTTTATCGATTTCGCTTATAATTTCCGGTTCGTTATTCATATCGTTATATATTATTAATCTTTTTGCATTAATTTTCAAGCAGGAATTTAGCATATTAACAAAAAACCCGTAATTTAAAATATCTTTAAATTACGGGTTTAAAAAAATATCAATAAGCAAACCGCTTCATAGCTTTTAAGGGCAATAATCAGGGTTTTAAATAAGCATATCCTTCAGATTCCCTTAAAATAATCTCGCCCTGTGCGGACGGAACTATTTTTATAAACGGATACAGCTTGGAAACGGGAATATGCAGTTCATACAGACTGTTTGCGCACTGAACAAGCTCTACTCCCATCTTTTTTAACCTTAGTAAAGCTTTTTCGCGTCCGTTTCCTTTAAAATAAAGATGCGTTCCCGCGCTGAATGCCTGAAGTTCTATTTTAATATGTCCTTTAAGACGAGGATCGTTTAACGCATTAGCAATATTATCGATAATCTTATTCATTTTAATTTTATCGTTTGCGCTTATTACATAAATTGCATGATAAACCTTTCCGGGAACATAAGGCGCTCCCATGGTATATTTAGGCGCAATAGATAAATTGGGATAATATTTTCTGACGCCTTTAACATTGTGCCAACCGTACCAACCTGCCGGATGAACTACAGGCGCAGTTCCTCTCCAACCTGCAAAAGCATTGGATGCTAACGAAAATACTATTGCCGAAAACACTAAAACAGAAATGCTTAAAAGCGATTTAATACTTTTGTTTTTCATTTCTCTTTTCTCCTTTTTGAATTAAATTTTTACTATATAATATTGCCTTTATCTTAAAATTTAACCTTTATAGCTAAAATTTTCGGAAAATTTCTGTCCGCTTACGTCGGTAAGTACGAGTTTATAATTTCCGGGTTTTAAAGTTTTTATAACTTTTTCAGCTATAGACAGGCTGATATCGGCTTTGGCTCCAAGCTGCATTACCATGCTGTATTTATTTATGAAAGCCCTGTTGACATACCTGTTATGTATGGCCGTCTGCGGCAGTTTCTCGATAGCTTTTTGGTTCCAGATATAAACAGGTTTTCCGGCAGAGTCGTTAATCTGAGCTTTAATAATATATGCGAATGCCGCTCCGCTGCCGCCTGTTCTATAAACCACAAAATTCAAATTGTTATTTGCAATTTTAGCTTCCGAAACCGACACTGCCAATTTTTTTCCAAAATTATGCAGTTTCCCCCAGACTCCGCCCTGGAACATCTGGTTGGTTCCCATAGTTACCAGAATAGCGAATACCGCAAAGACTGCATTCCATGCTTTAAATCCTTTTCCCCATAACGGACCGTTTCCTATCAGTCTATAAATAAATGAGTTTGCGGCTTTCGGCCACATATTTCTTACTATGTCGTCAAAAGACCATGCACTGCCGGCAAAAAGAATTAATAAACCGATAGTCATTTCGACGGAACCGACCTGCCACTCGTCAAGGCATGTAGCGCCGAGCCATCCGGAGCCGAACAATATTCCGAAAGCCAACGCAACCGACCCTAAACCGCCGAGCCTTGAGAACAAGCCGAATATTAAGGATAATCCGACAAGGAATTCTATTACGGTAAACACGTTAAGGAATACTGCCAATGCCTGCGGATGCAGGATTAAAAGATGGATTAAGTTTCCTACTCCCATGAAATTGCTTGCATGGGGCAGAAAGGTATTAAACTTGTGGCCTACCCATAAAGGCGAATTCGGCTGAAGTTTTCCGCTTGCAAGAACGACCCTTCTCCAAGCCGCGGAAAAAAACATCCAACCCAAAACTAATCTTAACGGTATTGCGGCATAGCCGATATAGCGGTATATAACGCTATCTTCGATTTCATTTGGATTTTTAGACATAATCTATTACCCCTCCCATTATAAATATAAATTATTATTAAATTAAGGTATTCGGCCATAATTCATAATTACGGCCGAATACCTGTTTATTATAAATTATTTATAATTAAGGAGCTGTAAATCCGAAACGCTCGAATATTTTTAAACATTCTTTCGATTTCAAGAAATTCAGCCATTCCTGTGCAGCCTTAGTATTTGGAGCGCCTTTAACCATAGCGCCGCCGTATAAAGCGACAGTGTTTTCATTGGCAGGAATATTAATTTCGGTAATAGGATTTCCTATCATTTCCTGAAATTTAGCCTCAGACTGCCATGTAACGCCGGCATCCGATTTTTTCTGCATAATCCTCATAGGGGTCTGACGGTGATGTATATGCGTCAAATAAACTCTCCCCGATTTTACTCCATAGTTATAAACGGACTGTTCTAATTTCTTTCCGCCGGCTTTAACAAGCGAAGCCTTAATCTGGTGCGCTATACCTTCAAATGCGGGGTTAGGCATAGATAATTTTAATTTTGGATTGCCGAGGCTTTTCAATCCGGTAATATGATATGGATTCCCTTTATAAGTCATTATAGCAAGGTCGTTTTTTCCATAGGTAACTATCTTTCCGGTCGTCATTCCTATTTTATTGGTAAAACGAAGTTTTTTTGCGCCCGCCATATAGACATCCGGCGAAAAATGCATCGTCAGATTTCCGAGGGTAACGGTGTTATTGTGTTTCCAGACCCTTACCAGCATGCCCGGAGGAATAGTTATATAAAATACATGCTTAACGTTCGGATATTTTTTCATAAACGCTTTTACGACATGGGGCAGTACGAAAAATATATTGCCTCCGATAAATACTACTAAACTTGACTTGGGATGCAGGGTAACGGCGGTAACGTTTCCGTGAAAATCAGGATTATTATCGACGGTCACCGGGCTGAAATGATACCCCTGATTTATAGACGGGTTTCCATTTTTGTTCCATGGCGGATATACGCTTTTAATACCAAGAGCAAAAGAAGATTGGGACATGGAAGCGGTTAAAACAAACACTAATGCCAGACCTAATGCCAGCATTCTAAACAAACGAAATGAACGCATAATTCTTTAACCTCCAAAGTTAATTTTTTTTTTGATTAATTTTAATTTAGCAATAACTAGTAGAATGCCGAAGATTTACTTATAACTTTTAAAATATACTACTTTTAAAAAAATAAGTCAATAAAAAATGTAAATAATTTGATAGATAAGTACGAATAAAAGCACGCCGGTAATTTAGATTAAATCAGCGTTCGGTTAGGAACGGAATATACACTTTAGGTATAACATATTTTTTAATTACGGAATAAGAAATTTAAAAGTTTTGTTCAGATTTATGGGAATATTATAGAGTTGCATTTTTCAATTTCTATCGGCAAATTTTGGCGACAATAAATTCTATCCTAATAATTCTATTCTCCTTCAATCCTTCTTATTGAACTATTCTCGGCCTCAATGAAAAAAATAATATTAGAGGCGGTCATATGAATCATATAAGCCGCATAATAATCAGGAATAGGAGATAGCTTTTTTGACCCCTGCCCATGACCGCTTAATTTATTGCGAAGCGTGGGAACGCCGCTTTTTAGAAGATTTATTAAAGAATTATGTTCATCCTGTAAAAAATTAAGGATTAACTTATTTTTAAAGCATATTTCAATCAAATCCTTTGACGTCGATTTTTCATCATATTTCCATTTTCGGTTATCGCATATGGTTTTCAATGTGCTTTCAAACGCTTTCAAACATTCACTCAGAACGCCCGTGTTGTCACCTTTGCGGAAATATTCATGAGCCTTTAAAAATTCCTCTTCCGCTCCTTCGTATCCTTCTCGGCGCAGTAGTCCCAATGCCGGTCTAACCATTTCCTCATGAGTATATTTTGAATCTATTCTAATTATTTTGCCGCTTTCATATTGATAACCGATACCATGCTCCAAAAATCTTTGGTTCAATTCTTCAATTGCTTCGTCTAATATTCTATTTAACTTGTTTATGAATTCAATTTTATTATCACTGTCAATATAAAATGTACCGATAGAAAAACCGCTATGGTTATTAATAAATGGTATAACATCACTCGAAATATAATCCTGCAGCTCTCTAAAAAATAATTCAATTAAATCTAAAATCCTTTCAATTCTGTCCTCTTTTATAATAAAAATATCGATTCTGTCTATATTCGTAAAATACTCATCGTTATAGTAAGAAGTTCCAAACACGCATTCATCTCCATATTCCCGGCAAAGGATAGATATAAGATCTCCGCAAAAAGAATCAGCGTTAATTTTATTACCATCATTAACAAAATTTATCGCATCAAATAGGGTTTTATTGTTCAATATATCATTTAATACATATTTTATCTGGGTCCTGAGTTCATCTGAGATAGAATCATATTCGTATAGTTTTTCATTGTCTATTTTTAAACTTGCTTGCCTTTTAGAATAAATATCTTTAAGCATAATAAAATCTATTTTTAATATTAATTTATTTATTTTATTTAATTAATTTATTATTTTCATATTAATTTATCGATGTCAAGCTAACTGTAAATAACCACTATTAAGGTGAACAAAGTGCGGGGACAAAGGGGTTAGATTTATTTATTTCGGCGGACATAAAAGCCGACGGCTTTTCAGACGGAAAATAAATAAATCTGACCCCTTTGTCGCACTTCTTTTTAAAATATAAAATGGATAGAAAACTATTGACAGGCGGCTAAAAAGAAAACAGAAGACAAAATTCAGGGATTATAAAATGAACAGTTCTATAATAAAATATCTCAAGCCCCTGCATTGACATGGATATATAAATACTCCATATTTAATCTTGTCTGCGCCCCCTTGATACACTCTTTAATCAACGCAGCCTTTGAAAACTCGGAAGAACACTTGGAGAGTATTTTAGCGGTTAAATTTTTAATAGGGTTTTTCATTCTATTGCCGTGAGCCGAATAAATCCATTCCGAACTATTAGCATTTTTATAGCCGTAAATAAAAGCTGTTCCTAAAGCACTATACGTTGAATTACCGCCAGCATAAGAGATACAAGGAGAGACAAGCAGTAAACCCAAGACCGCAAAAGATAAGGTTATTTTTTTCATACAATTTGTCATTATGATTTTTAACTTCATTCTTTATTTATATAATTTTTTACCGACTTTCTAACCGAAGGAAACAAAAGCCAAAACGGAGATTCAATAGACATCCATGCCCAAAAAAACGAACCTTTTTCCTCTTCCGGTTCTGTCGGCTTTAAAAGTTTATTGGCGGGGTCGTTATCTTTCGCGACTTTATTTATATACATAAATAATAAAACTATAATAATAAAAAGAGGAACTATTCCTACAAGCCAAACAATAGCAGGCATTAAAATCACATCCTTATTTAAAATCTTCTTCTAAATTAATTATAATATAAATTTGTGAATTATCAAGTTAATTATTTTATATGTTGCAGCAATATAATGATAATGCCACTTATTAGTAATTTAGCGTAACACTCATTATTTTTCTCCTTTTAAGCTATTCAAATAATAAGCCGCGTATTTAACCTGTTTATTCGTTAGAATTTGCGAACATTATATATCCGCTTTACAGGAGCGGATAACTTTTTCCGTTTGCTTAATGCTTAAATGCCTATTTCCCTAACCTGCAAGGGAGAATAAACTATATCCCTGCTTGTCTTATTTATTGACGGCAAACATAGTTCCACCGATCCATTAGTTGAAGGGGCATATCCACGCCGGGATATTCTATCGCTGTTTGATTACACCAATTAGCAATTTCCCTTTGTTTATTAAATAATCTATTCTCATTGTTTTCGGCAAGACTTAAATCTCTTTTTGCGGCAGGTATCCATCTCGTATCGTGAATTTTTTTTATAAATCTCTGGAGAAAAGAAATATATCTTGAAGTTTCGTTTTCTAAAAGATACACATTTAACCACGTAGAAGTATTGGTACCGGCATAATAGCTTTTTATGTTTGCGGTCTCATTTTTAAATTCCATTACTAAATGTCTATCATATTTAGCAAATTTATTAGTTTTTGTCGTATTGGAAACGATTATTTTTTTACCACCCAACGATTCCAAATAAGCGGCAAGGATATTAAGATTATATTGAGATATATTTTTGTGGTTTGGCATAATAGCCATATAGGATTTGCCGTTAATCGTAACCATACCGCCGGATGCAAAATGGGCGCCGGGCGTAATTATCTGGGTCTTGATCCATGACAAACTTCTCTGTCTCCCGACATGCGATAGATTTGGACCGACCATCCCGCCTTCCCCGTTAATTGTGTGGCAGTCAATGCAACCTTCGGAACTGAAAAGCGAATGACCGGAGGCCGCAAAAACAGTCGAATTAACGAAAAATACTGCAACTATTGTCATTATAATTGATAATGTTTTCATTAAAATTTATAGTTACAAAACCCCATCGTCCGTTAGATGCAAAGATATACTATTCCATATTTTTTTTCATATGCAAATATTCTTTTTCGTTTATCTCTCCGTTCGCATAGCGTCGTCTATTGTTTTCGTTAATTTATGAATTTGCTCTAATGTTTCGAGAAGCAATTCTTTATCATACATAAATTACTTCCTTATCGATACGGTTTTTCAAAAAACTGTTCATATTTTCACGGTATCTGATTATATCGACAGGCACGCCGAATACCTCTTCAAGATCAAGTTTAATTCCCGACATTACAAATAAATCAGGCGTCTTTAATTTGATTACCACATCTATATCGCTATATGGTTTTATTTCCCGTCTTGCTACCGAACCGAATACGCCTAAGCCTAAAAGCCCTAAATCTTTTTCGTGCTCGTTTTTATATGCTTTAAGCGTATTTATTATCCGGCTTTGATTCAATTTATTTTTTGACGGCATATTTTTTCTCCGGTTTTTTTATTTATTATAACATATATTTTAAAAGTGTTATCGACAGAGGAAAGAGGTTAAAAGATTAAAAGCGGAAGGATTCGGAATAAAAGTTTAAAATAAACAATCTTATTTTTGAGATAGCACAGGAAAACCACGTATATTTTATGGTGCCGAGGGCCGGAATCGAACCGGCACGGAACTAAGTTCCGAGGGATTTTAAGTCCCTTGCGTCTACCACTTCCGCCACCCCGGCAATTAGACTTCGTAAATGCGGCGATTAAAATCGAGTAATAAATTTTATCTCATAAATATAAGATTTGTCAAATTTATTTAAAAATGGTTTACCA